>JBBRCW010000225.1:0-11781 GCA_038204535.1 Chitinophagales bacterium
AATACCCAACTTAAAATAAGCTAATCAGATATAATGGGGATAAGGTCTATTCAAATAAAAAATATGCTTTTCTTAACCCGAAAAAAGTGACAACTTGTTGACAGTATTTTGAGCCTTAGCGCTTAATTATCCTTTGGCGAAGTGCAACTATATTGTTGCTACATCATTAATTATTGTAACCCAGGTGCAGCGCACCCAAATATTTGTAGAACATCATCAGCGCAGGGCTCATGAGGTGCAGCGCACCGCAATATTTGTATAAAAACACATTCAGCAAATTATTAGTCGATATTTCGGTGCGCTGCACCTTAGATTGTATCTCAATTTTATTGGCTACAAATATTTCGGTGCGATGCACCTAAAAGTAAATTCGATTGTCAATTTTTTTTACCCGACCTTATTAAAATACCTTGTTGAAGATGACGGAAGGGCCATTGAAAAATAAGCATTAAAGTATCGTGAGGAAATTGCTGGTTGTTTGAAAATAAGGCTTAAACCAAATGGGAATCACGCTTTTCTTAACCCCGAAAAAAGTGCCCACTTGTTGTCAGTTTTTTGAGCCATAGGACCTAAAATAAAAATTAAGTAGATCCATTCAGGAAATTGTTGCCCGCCTTGTTAATCTAAATGAAAGTGATACCCTCGCTTTCAAGTTTCTTATAGTTTTCGTAATCAAACACATAGTAGAAGGCACCCTTGCGGCTGCTTTGCTTGTCTTTTTCGTCTAGTTTTTTTAGTATTTGCAAGCCCAGTATTTTTCGATTGAAGTTGCGTTTATCAAAACTGGTATTGTAAATAGCTTCGTACAGGTTTTGTAACTGCGGAAGGGTAAATTTTGGAGGCAATAGCTCAAAACCTATGGGGTGGTTGGCTACACGCTGCTGCAGGCGTTCAAGAGCCTGGTCGACCATTTCTTTATGGTCAAATACCAATTTGGGTATTTTATCAAATGAAAACCATTTTGCGTTGTGTTCCTGCTGCAGTTCCTTCGAATGCTCATCAATATTAATTAACGCGAAATAGGCAATGGAAACAACTCTGCCTCCCGGATCGCGTTCAGCTTTGCCATAGCAATAGAGCTGTTCCATAAAAATATTTCTTAATCCGGTCAGTTGTGTCAGTACCCGTTTTGCGGCATCATCTACGCTTTCATCCTTTTTTACAAATCCACCCATCAGCGACCATTTACCGGCCATTGGCTCAAGATCGCGTTTAACAAAGAGGGCCTTTAAGCCACTTCCATCAAAACCGAAAATAATGCAGTCAACCGCCAGTAAAAAAACATCGTGCATTTTGTATTGTGAAATACTCATAGAAAATTATTAATGACAAGCTTAACATTAAAATAAATACCAAATTGTTGAAACCGGCGCAACCGTATTTTTATAATTCGTTTCCGTTTAGGCTCCTATCGCTAAAATCTTTCTTAAAGGCCACAATATTTTCAAAACCTTCAAATTCATATGGCTGATGCATGGTCGTAATAACGATCGCCTTCATTCCCGCCTGTCGGGCTGCTTCCACTCCATTTGGATTGTCCTCAAAAACAAGGCAATCTTCCGGCTTCATTTGTAACAAATGCGCAGCCTTTATCCACGTTTCGGGATGCGGTTTACTATAAGCAACGTCATCTGCACTTACCAGCGCATCAAAATACCTGCGGATATTTAAACCATCCAGCACAAAATCGATATTGAACATAATTGCAGCCGAACCGATTGCCATTTTTATTCCTTTATCGTAATAAAAATCCATAAAATCGTGCAACCCATTCACCAAAGAAAGATGCGGCCTGAACTCGCTTTGATAGACCCTCTCCTTATCGATGCTTATTGCAAATTTTTCTTCATCAGAAAACCTTCCGGGAAAAATACGCTCCAGCAATTCACCATTCTTACCATAGCATTCCAACTTCATTTGCTCAAAACTCAAATTTGCACCCAGCCCATTTAATATTTTATGCCATCCGGCAATATGATAATTCATATCGTCGATCATGGTTCCATTAAGGTCGAATAAAAAAGCTTTTGGCGTTATCATTTAAGTTGAAATGCCAATTCTAAATTGGGCTATTTAATTAATAGCACAGCAAATTAAAATTTTGGCGAATAAATGTAAATTCCACAATTATAAGAAATATAATGATTGGGGCCGAACCTTTTTTGAATTATACCTGAATGCCGGTAGGTACAACAAAAAAAAATTTCGCTAAAAAAGGGAAATTGTTGTTAGCTGTTTTGCTCTTCTTCAAGGCATCTTTCAAGTTCATCCACCATAGTTTTGCTACCAATAAAGAACGGCGTTCGTTGGTGAATTCCTGTAAACGGCACATCCAGCACCCGCACCCCTTTACTGGCAATGGCTTTGCCGCCGGCAACCTCGTAAATAAACGCCCAGGGATTACACTCATACAACAACCTTAGCTTACCCTTTGGAAAACCAGGGCTGCCGGGGTTCAGAAAAATACCCCCTTTTATGAGATTGCGGTGTAAATCGGCCACCATGCTGCCCACATGCCGCAGCGTGCAACTCCCTTCTTTTTTCTTATTGATCTCCTGAAACGAATGAATATAAGATTGTATGCCCGGTGAATAGTTGAGCAGGTTACTTTGGTTAACCGAATAGATCCATCCTTTTTCGGGGCATTTTATGTTGGGATGACTGAGAAAAAATTCGCCAATGGTGGGGTCGAGCGTAAAGCCATTGACTGAACGAGACGTTGCAAAAACATAAATGGTGCTGGAACCATACACCACGTAGCCCGCAGCCACCATCCGGCTTCCTGTCAATTCGAAATCCTGCGGGGTCAATGGAGTGCCCGCGGGGCTCACCCTGGTATATATACCGAATATGGTTCCGATAGAAATACAGTTATCGATATTGGTACTGCCATCAAGCGGATCGAATGCAGCGATGTACTTGCTGTTCTTACTCATAGGGTCTTCAAAAGCCATAACATCATCCATTTCTTCGCTTACTACACCAGCGCAACTTATACCGCGCTGCAGCACGTTCACCATTTGATGGTTGGCATAAACATCCAGTTTTTTTACTTGTTCACCCTGCACATTAATGGATCCGGCATCACCTAAAATATCCACCAGGCCTGCCTTGTTAACTTCCAGGTTGATCATTTTGGCGGCAAGGCCGATATCGCGCAGCAAGAGACTCAATTCGCCTGTAGCAGCAGGAAAGTTGCGTATTTCCGAAACCCGAAACTCATCGAGCGTTAAAACATTCTTCTCAATATTCATAGGGCATTAATAGATTTTTTGATTGCTAATCTGTTTGCGTAATGACCTGACTGACCACTAATATTTCTGTTGCTGGTTATCCTATTTGCCTGTCATCTGAACCAAATACAAAAAACAGCTATCCAATTTAAATAATTAAAATTTTGATAAGCCAAACTTTAAATGGAAGTGCTTACTCTTTTACTAACCTTTTCTCCAGCTCTTCTAACGAAACGCCTTTGGTTTCGGGTACTTTGGTCAAAACCCAAATCAACTGCATTACCATCATAAACGCGAAAAACGCAAATATTGGCCAGGGGTTATCTTTAAAAATTCCATTATCCGCATCTAAAAAGACCGGTGTAAGCAAAGTGATGAGGGCTGCAAACACCCAATGCACACTGGCTCCAAACGATTGACCGAGTGCCCGAACTTTGTTTGGAAAAATTTCTGAAATAAACACCCAGATCACCGCGCCCTGGCCTACCGCATGCGATGCGATAAATACCAGCAGGAAGGTGAGCAGCAGACCGGGTCCGGCATGCGTATAAAAAGCCCAGGCAACTACCGACAGGCTCAATATATAACCCAGCGAGCCAATGATCAGCAGGGTTTTTCGGCCTATGCGGTCTATCAGGTACAGGCCAACAAAAGTAAAAATCAGGTTGGTGCCACCAATAGCTATAGAGTTAAGTAACGAATCTTTTGAAGCCAGTCCTGCCCTTTCTAAAATTTCGGGTGCATAATACAATATGAAATTGATACCCGAAACCTGGTTAAAAAACGCAATCATAAAAGCCAGCCACAAAATGGTCTTATATTTTGAACTAAAAAATCCGCGGGTATGACCCGCAGCAGATTCGTGCTTAATACTGGTAAGAACCGAATTAATGACCTCCTGAACATTGGCCACACCCAACCGGGCCAAAACCTTTGCTGCGGTTGCCAGGTCATTTTTCTTTGCAATCAGCCAGCGCGGACTTTCGGGAATACGCAGAACCATTACTGTATATATGATTGAAGGAACCGTCATTACGCCCAGCATATAACGCCAATCGTTTACACCCCCTAAACCTTCAAAAAAATAGTTGGAAAGAAATGCCACCAGAATACCGAATACTATGTTGAACTGGTACATAGCACCCAGCCGTCCCCTTGTGGCAGGTGTTGAAATTTCGGAAATGTACGTGGGTGCAGCCACCGACGACACACCGATGCCTAAACCCCCAATAAACCTGAAAAACGAAAACGTATAAGGATCGGGCGCCAATGCAGACCCCAGCGCCGAAACGCTAAAAAGAAGCCCCACCCAGAACAGCACTTTTTTTCGCCCGAACTTTTGCGTGGGCATACCGCCAAACATGGCGCCTACAACAGTACCCCATAATGCCATAGACATTATAAAAAACCCGTGAAACCACGGGGACGTATGCCAAAGCTCTTTTATGGGCAGATTGGCACCGGAGATAACAACAGTGTCAAAACCAAATATAAAACCGGCAAGCGCGGCAATAAGTGAGATTCCAAAAAGGTTGCCGGAACCTTTTACCGCCATGTTTGCGGCTGTACTTTCTCCGGGGATTTGCATATTAGCTGGTTGATCGTTACGTAAATTAAGAAAGTGTTATCCCCTAAATATAAAAGGAATTATCGGAACCCAATCAGCGAAATATTACATAGCAGCTTCGCGTGCTGTGAATTAATCAAAACACCTATTGCCTCCCAACCAAAATCGGATGTCATTGTTCACCAACAGGAGACAATGACATCCGATGTATTAAAATTAAAAACTGATATTTTAATTGATGCGGCTTAACGCAAATCAGGGATTTTTATTACATCCATATCGGTAAAGTCCTTATTCTCTCCTGCCATCCCCCAGATAAAAGAATAATTGGAAGTGCCGCAACCCGCATGAATAGACCAGGGAGGAGAAACGATTGCCTGGTTGTTGGCCAGCAGCATATGACGCGTTTCGGACGGCTGCCCCATCATGTGAAAAACGACCTGTCCTTCTTTTATATCAAAATAAAAATAAATTTCCATGCGCCTGTCGTGAACGTGCGCCGGCATCGTATTCCAAACAGATCCGTTGCTCAGCACGGTTAAACCCATTACCAGTTGGCAACTGGCTATTCCATCGTTATGTATGTATTTATAAATAGTTCTTTCATTAGATGTTTCCGGGGTGCCCAATGCCACCGGAGAGGCTTCGTCTTTGGTCATTAACCTGCCGGGGTAAGATTGATGGGCCGGGCAGCTCAGTAAAAAAAACACCGCCGGACTATTGCTGTCAGCACTCGAAAAGCTAATTTCTTTTGTTCCCTTTCCTACATACAAACAATCCAGTTTACTCAACGAATAATCCTGTCCATCTGCCTTTATGCCGCCATTACCACCCACATTAATAATACCCAGTTCGCGCCTTTCTAAAAAATAATTGGCTTTTAGGTCGTCTATCAGCGGCAATGAAACTGCCGACAATACTGGTTTAACGCCGCCAACTATCATACGGTCGTAATGGGTATAAGTGAGGGTGCATTCGTCGTTCTTAATTACCTCCTCCAATAAAAAATTTTTTCTAAGAGATTCTGTGTCCATGGATTTTGCTTCTGCCGGACTAATTGCGTAATTGCTTGACATATTTTATCGTTAACGGTTATGAAGTAAGTGTTCCCAAAAACCAACAAAGAATTTTTTGAAGGCCCCTGGTCGCACTGTAAAGATTATTTTTTTTGCGATAATAGTATAAGAAACTTACGACAACGTTTGCATAAACATTGCCAGTTACTTTATGCACCACCGGGTTTGCAACAATAATTTACAGATATTTCACCAGCATATAAACCTGGAAAAATGACACCTTACCAGGCAAGCTGATAGTAACGGTAATACTGAAAATTACACTTTGTAAGGCATAAAATGATGACTAATAAGCATCGTCATTGTGATTAATTTTTTGGTTCCCAAAAAAGTTCTTTGAAAATGACACAGCATAAAGCCTCTAATTTCAAAGTGCACTTTTTAATAAAATCGTTTATTAATTCAAAATCTTCCTTTATATTAAGTGTTATAAATAAGGCCCTTCGTAAAAATGCGTACCTTATTTGAATGGATATTTAAGTCGGCATGTTTTCACGCAAAGCCGCCAAGAGCTTTACGCAAAGATGTATAAGTGTATTTATTTGTATGATTCAAAGATTTTTCTTTGCGTCCTTTGCGTTGGTTTTACTTTGCGTCTTTGCGTGAAAAACCGCCTGTATGTATAATTACGGTGAACCAAAAATCAATCAGATTACAAATATGTCATTGGCAGAAACAGCCTGCCCCGCTTCTTCTGGCGGGGAAGCAATCCCCTGCACTGAAGGAAACTCGCTTAAAACATAAAGGAATGCTTCGTCGTACTTCCTGCCAATGCCGTGCATAATATTTTCTCCCGTCAAAAATTAAGTCAATTTTTCATCCCTTGAGCAGTATAAAATATAGAACGGGATGACCTTTTATTATAATGTCTCCTGCCAACGAAATATCATCAAATTACTATTTTCCTTTTATGCCATTAATTATGCTGATGACCTCTTTGGTTAGTTCGGCGATTTTTGCATAGTCTTTTTGCTCAAGCAGCGATTTGCTGATGAGTTTGCTGCCCATACCCACTGCTTTTACACCGGCTTTAAACCATCCTGCAATGTTGTCTTTGTCAAGATCAACACCGCCAGTCGGCATAAATATAAGATTGGGAAACAATTCTTTTATCGACGACATAAATTCTGGTCCCAGCATATTGCCGGGGAACAGTTTAATAAATTTTACTCCGTAGTTCTCCGCTGTAATAATCTCGGTAGGCGTCATACAACCAGGCACATATAACAATCCTGCCCTTTTTGCTTCGTCTGCTGCCTCAACTACAAAGCCCGGACTGATAATATAATCCGCTCCTGCTGCTATAAAATCTCTTGCCTGCTGACCGTTCTTAATGGTGCCAATGCCCAGCATCATGTCGGGCATCTCTTTATCGCGGGCTTCTTTCATTACTTTAAAATTAACCAGCGCTGCTTCTCCCCTGTTGGTATATTCAAGCGCTCTTATTCCACCATTGTACAAAGCCCTCATTACTTCTACGCTAACTTCGGCATCTTTATGAAAAAACAAAGGCAGCACGCCCTGTTCGGGAACCAATTTTAAAATTTGTTCGGTTTTGTCCATCTTATTGTATGTTTATTAGGTGATAAAAAGTTTTAAGTAAAACCGGTTCTACCGGGAGTAATGATTGAGCAAATTCGTCAATTTTAAGCTGACAGGCCAGCCAATTCGCAAGTAATACCACATGCAAAAAACCGGGCAATAAAGGTAAAGTTTACTTTTTCAGAAATGCAAATAAAATAAAAAACGGCTATAAAATTAAACATGAACATAAGAGGATGTTGAATAAATTTAAATACTTTTCCAGTTTTACTATATTCTTATATTTATATTTGCCCTCCCAAAAAAAGACATTTTTTATTACCTTAAACTATAGTACGATGCCAAAAAAAGTTGTTACACTCGGAGAAATAATGCTAAGGCTTTCAACGCCTGATTTTAAGCGTTTTGTTCAATCTGATACGTTTGATGTTACTTATGGCGGCGGTGAAGCCAATGTAGCAGCGGCTATTTGCAATTATGGTGAAAACGGAACGTTTGTTACCAAAGTGCCTAACAATCCTATTGGCCAGTCAGCCATTAATCACCTTCGCCGGTATGGTGTAGACACTCAATTTATTGTTAAGGGCGGCAGTCGCCTGGGTATTTATTTTCTTGAGACAGGAGCTTCTATGAGGGCCTCGCAGGTAGTGTACGACCGGGCAAATGCTTCTATTTCGGAAGTGGACATTACCGAATTTGATTTTGACAAAATTTTAGAAGGCGCCGATTGGTTTCATACTACGGGCATCACACCCGCATTAAGCGACCAGGCCGCCGAACTAACCGAGGCAGCGTTGAAAGCCGCAAAAGCCAAAGGCATCACCACCAGCATTGACCTTAACTACCGCAAAAAATTGTGGAGCAAAGAAAAGGCCAGGGAAGTCATGACCAAACTTTGCAAATATGTGGATGTTTGTATTGGTAACGAAGAAGATGCCGATACTACGCTTGGCTTTACAAGCGCTGGCACCGACATTACAAAAGGCGAATTAAACCTGGATGGATATAAAGATGTATTTAAGCAAATGAAAGAGAAGTTTGGCTTTAAATATATTGCTTCAACTTTAAGAGAAAGCCATAGTGCATCAGACAATGGATGGAGTGCCCTGGTTTATGACGGAACTGATTTTTATCATACCAAACAATACGACGTGCGCATTGTGGACCGTGTAGGAAGTGGTGATTCTTTTGCCAGCGGTTTTATTTATGGCCTTGTAACAGGGATGGCCATGAATGATGCAGCCGAATTTGGTGTTGCGGCTTCAGCGCTTAAACATACTATACCGGGCGATATGAACCACGCTACATTAGCCGAAGTAAAAGACCTGATGAAGGGCGATGCCAGCGGCCGTGTACAGCGGTAAAACTGCCGGCCCCTGATGGGGTGTGGAATATATAAAAGCAAATCCGCCCCCCATTTTTTGTTGGCGGATTTGTTTTTTGTAACCGGTCTTCAACTACGCTAACTTTATCAATCACAAATAACCACAAAGACCTTATACAGCCTATATCTTAGTGGTTTAAAAAAACAACAAAAATTATGATCATCGATTCGCTTACCAATTCCGACAAATACGCCAGCCTCCATCCAAGATTTACCAAAGCTTTTGAGTTTATAAAAGACCAGGATCTTGAAACAATCGAAGTTGGTAAATACCCTATTGACGGCCCGGAACTGCATGCGTCCGTTTCAGAAAAAGATGGTTGCGCAAGAGAAGACGCAAAATTTGAATGTCACAATAACTGGATAGATATTCAGGTGTGCCCTAAAGGAAAAGAGCAGATGGGCTGGAGTGCAAGAGAAAGGGTTTCGTCGCCAAAAGGCGAATATAACATGGAAAAAGACGTAACATTTTTTAACGATACACCCGACACCTATTTTACCTTACAAGCCGGGCAATTTGCCATATTCTATCCTGAAGATGTACATGCGCCGCAGATAGGCGAAGGTGCGATAAAGAAACTGGTGGTGAAAATTAAGATATGACAGACTTAGAGGCAGTTCTATCTTTTAATTAAGATAGAACCGCTTTTTTGCATAAAGACTTCAATCTGTCAATATTCTACTGCCCAGGTTCATTCAGTTTAACCACCGTAAGCACATCGTTGCTGGTTGCATCGCCCTGCTCCTGCAACTTGGCAAAAGCAGCCGAAGCGGCATATTCAAGTAATTCTTTAGGAGGCAATTCCCTGGTAAGTCCATAAATCAGCCCGGCCATAAAGCAATCTCCGCTACCCGACCGATCCACCACTCCCTGGCAGGTAAAATCGCGGGATGAGACTAATTGTCCGTTCGTAAACAAAGTGGTATAGTATAAAATATCATTGCTGTTACCATCAAAGCGAAAGGTATTGGCAACGGTTTTACACCGCGGAAACTTTTGGATGATCTCAGCGGAGGTTAATGCGGCATGATCGAGGTATGCCTGTCGGCTTTTCTTATCATGTATATGTTCGTCGATAGCGGTGCCCAGCATCATATTGGCCGCCCAGATATTGCCCATGACATCGTTGCAATATTCAACCAGTTTCGGCATAATTTCAACAGGCTCTTTACCATATTTCCAAAGCCTCGACCGGTAATTTAAATCCACCGAAATAGTTATATTCTTTTTTGATGCGGCTTCCAGGGCCTCCAGGCAAACGTCGGCTACATTTTGATTGAGCGCCGGATTAATGGCTGAAAAATTAAACCACGAAACATCCTGCAGCACCTTATCCCAATCTATCATTCCGGTTTTTAATTCGGAAAAAGAAGAATGGTTGCGATCGTAGGCCATAGAGCCTTTAAGATCGGCACCACGTTCAAGGTAATAAACACCGATCCTGTTTCCGCCAAAAATTACTGAAGTGGTATAGATGCCTTTGTATTCCAGGTAGTGCAGCACATGTCTCGACATAAAATTGTCTGGCAATACGGTACAATATTTAACCGGAATATTCCAGCCTGCCAATGCCGTGGCAACATTTGCCTCTGCCCCACCTATAAACAACAGCATTGGCCTGTTAGCAAGGTCTTCGCTGGCAGAAGGAGAGATGCGAAACAGTAATTCGCCAAAACACAGAACTTTCTTCACGGTTGCTGATTAATGCTTTGAAATGTGCCCAATATAATTTCAATTATGGAACGCTTCTTTTAACAGCCTGTCTTTCTATTAATTTCCATTTGCCGCCTACTTTGTTCCACACCTGTAAAATGCCCAAATTAAGCGGAGTTGACACCCCCTTTTCAATAGAGGAGGCCTTTAAGATCACCCGCAGAATTGTTACATTTCCGAGTGATTTTATACTTAATAACTGGTTTGTTACATTTTCATAAACGGTGGCGCTTGCAGCGGCTTTTTCAATCATTGTGGCCCTGTCTTCCAGGTTGCCGCCTGAATGGCCATATGCTAAACCTTCGCCCACCAGGTTCGAAATAACATCGGCATTTTTACTGCCAAAAACAGCATTGTGCAGATCAATTACTTTATTCCAAACTTCCTGCTGATTTTTAATAAGCTTCAGGTCGCCGGTTTCATTTTTACTTTGGGAATATCCCGCAAGAACTGATAGTAATAAAATAGCAATCATCGAAATTTTTTTCATATAGAGGTTTTAAGTATAAAAGATGTACAAACTCATAAAAAACCGGAACGTCCATCGCAGATAGCGCCGGAAAACTTCATCAACATAATAAAGCCACGCCACGCTAATCTCAAACAATTTTAAATCAATTTGGGCCATTATCCGCATTTAACTTTCAATTATTTCCGCAATCGGTGCCATTTTAGTGGTGAGACTGATTTTTAATCCGCATATATTTTCCCTTTTGTCTGCCGTCCATTTCAGGTTAACTTAAGCACGGGGATAAAAAATATCTGTGTCCCGTTATTCGATCTATCATGAGGACATATTTTTTGCATGTGCTTTTTATTCTAAATCAAGCAAGGTGATTCTATAATAATAGTCCTAAAATAGCCCCACCCCACAGGAGCTACCAGTTTATAGAATATTAGATCAATCGAGCATCCAGGCTCTCCATTGAGCCGCCTAAATGCATCAAAACAGGAAGCACCTACGGAGCTTTAATTTGACACTACCATGTATTTTTCTATAAACAGGATGCTCCTATGGAACAAAAAAGTCTTTAGGAATGTGACAACACGATAGGTGAGTGCCTCCCAAATTGTCGCACCTCAATGGGGACCGGTTGGCGGTCAGGCGACCAACAGCGGCGCAGCAGGCCGTTGGGGGGGGGCTGACCCCCCACCCGGCCCCCAAGAGGGGGGACAAATTTGGTGGCACACACCAAACGTGTTGTCAAAATACAAAAAAGAGTTAGCAGTTGTTTAGAATTAGATACTCTCCATAAATTAAAGTT
>JBBRCW010000226.1:0-11765 GCA_038204535.1 Chitinophagales bacterium
TGCTCCTTTCTATTTTCGAAATTGTCACGCAAGAACTGCTCTACCATTTTACTCAGGTTAATGTCCCTATTTAGTTTTGCCCGTTGATTAATAGTTTCCATCAGGTCGGCATCTATGCTTAAAGTGAGTTTCTTTTTCATATCGTAAATTTCGTACGTATTATTTATCGAATAACCTTAAAGGTACGTATTGATTTTGGAATATTTGGATGCACGAAGGCTGATTTCTGAATGTTGATCTATGCTTTGTGCTTGTCTTTTTTAATTTTTATTTTTTCCATTTAACCCGCTCAAAAAAATTTCTCATAATTCATTATTTGCAGTGTTCACCACCGTTTTAACAAAATTAAATTTGGAAGTCTAAACATGGCCTTATTACTTTTGCACCAGTTCTTTAAACAAACTTATCAAGAAAGGCAGAGGGTTATGGCCCTTTGAAGCCTTGGCAACCCTTATTGTTTACTCAATAGTAAGAAGGTGCCAATTCCATCCCCGTAAAATGGGAAAGATAGGTCAGAGTTCAGTTTGACATACCTTATTTTATATATGCTTCAAGCTCACCTGACTAATTGGTGGGCTTTTTTTGTGCCTTTTAAAGGCTGTTTTTCTTCGTTAAACGGTTTTGAGAAAGAAAATAATTTTTAGATGTTTGTAAAGTCTATTATCTTAATCGACTTTAAGCGTCATCATTTTTAAATAAACTTACCATTATGAGCAATCTTCGTTTCGAAACACTTCAGTTACATGCCGGGCAGGAAATTGATTCTGCAACCCAAAGCCGCGCAGTGCCTATTTATCAAACTACGTCGTATGCATTTAAGAATGCAGAACATGCGGCCAACCTGTTTGGATTAAAGGAGTTTGGCAACATTTATACACGTATTATGAACCCCACCAGCGATGTTTTTGAAAAGAGAATGGCCGCGTTAGAAGGTGGTGTGGCCGCACTGGCAACCTCATCGGGACAGGCAGCCCAGTTTTTGGCCCTCAATAATATTTTGCAGGCGGGAGATAATTTCATCAGCACCCCTTTTTTGTACGGCGGCACATACAACCAGTTTAAGGTTGCCTTTAAGCGCCTGGGTGTTGACGTGCGCTTTGGAAAGGGCGATGACGTTGAATCGTTTGTTCCGCTGATTGACAAGAATACCAAAGCTATTTACCTGGAAACCATTGGTAATCCACGCCTAAATATTCCCGACTTTGAAAAATTTTCAGCACTGGCAAAAGAGTACGACCTGCCATTGATTGTTGATAACACTTTTGGAGCTGGCGGTTACCTTTTCAGGCCACTGGAGCATGGCGCTAATATAGTGGTGGAAAGCGCTACCAAATGGATTGGCGGCCACGGCAACAGCATTGGCGGCGTAATTGTAGATGGCGGCAATTACAATTGGGGCAATGGCAAGTTTCCTCAATTTACTGAACCCAGCGAAGGCTATCACGGTCTTAAATTCTGGGATGTATTTGGCGAAGGAAACCCGCTTGGCCTGCCCAACATCGCTTTTATTATAAGAGCACGTGTAGAGGGGTTACGCGATTTTGGATCCAGTCAGTCACCGTTCAATTCGTTCCTGTTATTGCAGGGATTGGAAACATTATCGCTACGCATGGAAAGGCATAACCAAAACGCCCTGGCACTTGCTCAGTGGCTGGAAGCGCACGACCTGGTAGATTTTGTTTTATACCCCGGCCTGGAAAGCAGCAGTTACCATGACCTGGCGAAAAAATACCTGCCAAACGGTTTTGGCGGCATTGTAAATTTTGGTGTAAAAGGCGGAAAACAAAATGCCAGCAAGTTTATCGACAGTCTTAAACTGGTTAGTCATTTGGCTAATGTAGGCGACGCGAAGACGCTGGCTATTCACCCTGCAAGCACCACTCACGAGCAACTGAGCGAAGCGGAGCAGGTGGCTGCCGGTGTAGATGCCAACCTGGTTAGGGTGAGCGTGGGTATTGAGCACATTGAAGACATTAAAGCTGATTTTGAGCAGGCGTTCGCGAAAGTATTTGAAGGAGAGGCGGTGTAGGAATAGTGAGTAGTGAATAGTGAGTTGTGAGTGGTGAGTGGTGAATAGGTGGAAAATAGAATCAAACTATTTGTGGCGGCCGGCAGCCGGTCTTTGATCGGCTCCGGTTGTGTCACTCACTTGTACTGATTGTTCTTCATTCATCTTTTAAGTTTGAACCCCCGCCATTGTGCGGGGCTGGCACGAAGTCGCTAAGAGACACAGCAGCACTAAGGGTTTTTTAGAGCCATTATGCTAAATTTATTTGAGCATCTCCGGGAAATGTTATGATGTAATCCGGGAATTCGAAACAGGTTTACAATAATTTCCTCCTAACTGAAAACTTAAGACATAATTCATAACTCGTAATTCTCTACCCAACCATCCGGATGCCCGAATTATTTACTTACGATAAACCCTTTAAGCTTGAAAGCGGTAAAGCACTTACTGGTTTTCATTTAGCCTATAATACCGTTGGAAACCTACATGCAGCCGCTGATAATGTGGTGTGGGTTTTTCATGCTTTAACCGCCAACAGCGATCCGGTTGACTGGTGGCACGGACTGGTAGGCGAAGGCAAATTTTTTGATCCTGAAAAATATTTTATTGTTTGTGTTAACATGCCTGGCAGTTGTTATGGCAGTATATCTCCCTTAGATGAGGACCCGCAAAACGGAGAACCCTGGCATCATGCATTTCCGTGGTTTACAACCAGGGATATGGCCCGGGCTTACCAATACCTGCGGCAACATTTGGGCATACAGTCCATTCTTGTTGGGCTGGGCGGATCGATGGGCGGCCAGCAGTTGTTGCAATGGGCGGTAGAGGAGCCGGATCTGTTTAAACATATTGTGCCTATAGCTACCAACGCTTACCACAGTCCATGGGGGGTAGCGTTTAACGCTTCGCAACGCTGGTGTATAGAAGCCGACCCTTCGTGGAAAACGCCGCACGACACGGCAGGTATGGAAGGCATGAAGATTGCCCGGTCGCTGGCGCTGATATCGTACCGAAGCTATGAAACTTATGACTATGCCCAGCAGAACCTGACTGCTGAAACGGCTGAATTGCCGGTGGACAGCCAGGTTTACAGGGCCGAAACCTATCAGCACTACCAGGGTCAAAAGCTGGCCAAACGTTTTAATGCGTTTAGCTATTATTTTTTAAGTAAGGGAATGGATGCGCACAACCTGGCCAGAGGTCGCGGATCGATGGAAGAAGTTTTGCAATCCATACGGGCAAAGGCTATGGTTATAGGTATAAGAACCGATATGTTATTTCCGGTGAGAGAGCAGCAGTACCTGGCCGAAAATATACCAAACGCCGAATTTGTAATGATCGATTCGCCCTATGGTCACGACGGATTTTTACTGGAGTTTGAAGTAATAGCGGGGCATCTGCAGAGATTTTTGGAAGGGTAGTGAATAGCGAACCAATGTCGGTGATTAAATGAGATGATAGTTTTTATTGGTCCGTAGCCGTCATGCTGAATTTATTTCAGCATCCCCTGGAAGAAAAGGAATGATGCATGTACAAATTCGTTCAATTATAAGGCAAATGCTTTTGTTATTCCGACGAAGGAGGAATCCTTAAAACGAACATTTAATAGAACCTTGTATTTCAAAACACTTAAAAAATCGTCATGCTGAATTTATTTCAGCATCCCCTGGAAAAAAATAGGAATGACACCTGTTTCATAATCGATCATTCATAGCCAGAGATTGTCATTCCGACGAAGGAGGAATCCTTTTACACGAAGGAGGAATCCTCTCAAAGATCATCAATTTAGACCGTGAATTTCAAACCCGTAATAAACGACATAGACTTACAATTAACCATTCTAAACAAACCCTTCATCATCTTAATAAATTTTCATGGAAACACATAAACAACTAACAATCGGAATGTTTGGCTTTGGCGTGGTAGGCGAAGGGCTTTATAAAGTGCTGCAGCAAACGCCTTCGCTCAACGCTGCCATTACAAAAGTTTGTATAAAACATCCGTCAAAAAAGCGCAATGCACCAGCAACTTTATTTACTAACCGGGCCGACGATTTGCTGTTCGATAATGATATCAATGTAATTGTAGAGGTGATTGACGATGCAAATGCCGCATTTCAAATAGCATCCACCGCCCTGCGAAACGGAAAAGCAGTTGTGAGCGCCAGTAAAAAAATGATTGCCGAGCATTTGCCCGAGTTGCTGCAGTTACAGGCCGAAACAGGCCTGCCATTCTTATACGAAGCAGCTGCCTGTGCAAGTATTCCGGTTATCAGAAACCTGGAGGAATATTACGACAACGATCTGTTGCATTCTATAAAGGCGATCGTGAATGGCTCTACCAACTTCATTCTTACCAAAATGTTTGAAGATAAACTGGACTTTAAAGCAGCACTGATGCTGGCGCAGCAATTGGGCTTTGCTGAAAGTAACCCGGTATTAGATGTAGAAGGTTATGATGCCGTTAATAAATGGAGTTTTTTGCTCACCCATGCCTATGGTATCATTGAACATCCTGATAATATTTTGTTCAATGGTATTCAAAATATACAATTGAGCGATGCGGCAGTAGCCAAAGAAAAAAACTTTGAGATAAAACTGGTAGCGCAGGCTAAGAAGCTGCAAAATGGCAAAGTGGCGGCATTTGTTTTGCCCCAATTCATTAAGCACGACGATCACCTTTCATTTGTAAAAAACGAATACAATGGTGTCGTAATAGAAAGCGGATTTGCCGATAAACAGTTCTTTTATGGCAAAGGTGCCGGTAGCTTTCCAACGGCCTCAGCAGTATTGAGCGATCTTTCTGCCTTGCGTTACGATTATCATTATGAATACAAGAAATTGTATCACCACACGCCGCACGAACTAACGAACGATTTTTACCTGAAGATTTACCTGAGCTTTGATGACTGGAAATACATTCCCCGCGAAAGACTTGAATGGATTGAAGAGTGGCATGCCAACAGCGAAAGGAAATACCTTGTAGCGGTCGTGCGATTCAACGAGCTGGTAGAAAACAAATGGTGGAAAGAAAACAATACCAGTTTAATATTATCACCAGAGCCCATCATCGAAAACCTGGACATCATCAAACTAAAAAAGCGGAGCCTTGAACTGGCAGGGGTGATTTAGAGGTTCAGTGAATAGTGAATAGTGAGTGGTGAGTAGTGAGTGGTAAATAGTGAGGAATAGTGAATAGTGAACAGTGAACAGTGAACAGTGAAAAGTGAAAAGTGAAAAGTATTAGATTGCCCAGTCCCTACAAGAAAAAAGTGAGGGAGTGAATAACACATGATTTAAAATCCATTATCCACTCCTGAAATTTCTATCTCAGCAAACTGTCTAATTTAGTTTCCATGATCTTAAAACCATTCAGATCGTTGTGTTTGCCGCCTTCAATGGTAATGAATTCGTCTCCTGGTTTTAGTTCGGCTTTTAGCTTTACAGCATTTTTATAAGGAATGGTACGGTCGGCCGTACCGTGAAAGAAGATCACCGGCGCCGTTACCTTTTTTAAATAATCGTTTGTAGCAAAAGAATAATGCAGAATCCGGTCTATGGGGTACATCCATAAATAAGTCCGGGCCATTGACGTCATACTGTAATAGGGCGTTTCAAGAACCAGGTATTTACAATCGCGTATGCCGGCCAGGTGCGCGGCAACCCCGGTTCCCAGCGATTTTCCATAGATAATAATGCTATCAGGATTAAAACGCTTTCGGGCCATGTTATATATTATCAGCGAATAATCGTATGCCGATTGTTCGGAAAACGTACCCGTACTCTTTCCAAATCCCGCATAATCAATCATCCAAACCTCATAACCGTTTCTTGTAAAAATGGGGGCAAAGCGGCTATAATGTTCAATATTGTCTTTATTGCCATGAAAATAAACTACCACTCCTTTAACTGGTTTGTTACCGGTATTAAATTGAACAATATTAATGTTGGTATTTTCGTCGTAGGCAATGTTTAGTTCTTTAAAAGGCGTTGCAAACGAAAATTGGTGTTCCGCAGGCAGTTCTTTAGGATGCAGAATAATTAAATTCTGCCCATAGTAAAAAGCAATGCCGATCAGGCAGTAAATCAGCACAAGTATCTTTAGCCAGTTGAAAATTCGTCGTTTATTCAAGCGATTGCCGGGGTTGGTAATTTTTGCGAAAGTAAGTCTCCAATGGATGCTGTTAATTTTTATATCTGTAAAATATCCCTAATAAAATTATGGTATTCCGGGTAAGAAGGCAGGTTGTTGTGCCCGCCGCCATGTATGCGTATGAGGGTTATTTTATGTGGGTTGATCTTTTGTAATGCCTCGCTTTGCTTTATGGGTATCAGCCAGTCTTTGGTACCGTGAATGATGTAGGTATGGCAATTCACTTTTCTAATCCAAAGATCGGTCCGCAAGTGAAACCGAAAGATCCACCGGTTGGGGAAAATCGGCAGAAACCTTTCCATCACTTTTAAAAAACTATAATAAGGTGAGTCGAGAATTAAATACCTCGGCGTGTTTTCGCTGGCGATCTTGGTAGCAAATCCACTGCCCAGGCTCCGTCCATAAACGATCATGTGGTGTTGCTCGTAATCTTTCACCAGGCTATCGTACACAAACTGTATATCAGAAAGCATATCTTTTTCGCTGCGTTTGCCGGTGCTCTTACCAAAGCCCCGGTAATCCACCAGAACTACATCGTATTGATATCGGTAAAAGTCGCGGGCATATTTGGCCCATCCTTTTATACTTCGGGTATTGCCATGCAGGTATAATATTAATCCTTTGGGGTTAGCTACATAAAAGTGTAAACCGTTTATTCGCACGCCGGGTGCAACATCAAAATTAAGTTCTTTAAAAGGCGAGGTGTAAATGTATTCAAAATCGGCGGAGAGTTTTTCCGGCTTAAATATGAATTTTTCCTGAACCAGGTAAATGAGTATCAATACAACTGCATAGATAATAATGATATAAATGATGGTACTCATAAAGGCGGTTACAAGCGGTTTTTGGCCGTATAGTTCGTTAAGGTTTTCGTCATCCTGAACTTGTTTCAGCATCTCCTGGAAAGTATCAGGTGAGATACAGGGGATGCTGAAACAAATTCAGCATGACGTCTCGTTTTTAAATGAATCCCACCGATTAAGTTATTGACCTTGCCTAAACGACAAAAATTTTTTATTCATCATCATCATATGAGTTATTCAGGCGTTTTAATCTTAGGTTCGTAACAGGCGCCACTATAAGCGGAAATTGTTCAACCACCACATTGCTGGGGTCTAAACCAAAGCCTCTTTCTTCTGAAAGGCTTAACTCTTTTATCCAGAAATAAATCTTCATGATCAGCTTTTCTATAAATGGCAGTTCGTTGTCCTGGCTTAAATATTTTTCCATAACAATAAACTGAAAGTCGCCGGTAATATTGTTTTTTTCCAGGCTATCGTAGCGGCTGGTAATATTCACCTCGTTATTTTGAACCAGGTCTGCTACCACTTGTCTGAACATGAGGTTAATACGGGGGGCAACCCTAAAGCCAAGTCTGAATTCTACCCTGATGATATCGTTTGGTATTATATGGTCAACCGTGTATTCGCAGGTGTACGGATCGTCAAGCGCGTCCACATGTACAAACCAATAAATATCCGCACGTTTGGGCTTTTTGTTTAAAATAGAATAAATGATTTTATGTTCAATTTCTTTGGGATTGTTGGCGCTGGTCATATAAACCAGGTGGGTGGCATATTTAGGAACCGATTTATCGTTACTCAGTTCCTGTATCA
This sequence comes from Chitinophagales bacterium, assembly GCA_038204535.1. GTDB lineage: Bacteria > Bacteroidota > Bacteroidia > Chitinophagales > Chitinophagaceae > Segetibacter. Next base: position 7,777 of record JBBRCW010000226.1, read on the forward strand.
TAGGCAGGTAATGTTCCATCCGCACAAATTCTATATATCGGTTACGTATTTTGCGCGACCTGTGCCACACATACATGATGGTAAACATAAAACTTCCTACCAAAAGCGAAATATAACCACCATGCGTAAACTTTTGTAATAAGGCAGCCAGATACGCCAGCTCAATAATAAAATAAGAGATGAGAAACAGGTAGATAAATCGTTTTTTTATGCGATGCAAAACCATATAGTTCGCGTAAAGCACCGTGGTGGCAATCATGGTAACTATAATGGCTAATCCATAAGCAGCCTCCATTCTGCTGCTTTTCTGAAAGTAGAGGACCACCATAACGCACCCGATAAAAATGAGGCCGTTTATCCTTGGAATGAATAGCTGCCCTTTTTCTTCGCTGGGGTACCTGATCTTTAATTTAGGCCAAAGGTTTAGGCGTATGGCTTCGCTGATCAGCGTAAAAGAGCCCGATATCATAGCCTGGCTGGCAATAATGGCAGCCGAAGTGGCAATCACCACTCCAATAATAACAAACCAAGCGGGCATAAGGTCGTAAAAGGCATTGATGTTCATTTGCTCCTTTAATTCGGCTGTCATCACCAGGCCTTTACGATGTGCCAATAAGTATGCGCCCTGCCCAAGATAGTTGAGCAGCAGGCACGACTTTACATAGATCCATGACACCCGAATGTTTTCGCGGCCGCAGTGGCCAAGATCGCTATATAACGCTTCGGCGCCGGTTGTACACAAAAAGACAGCCCCTAATAACCAAAATCCGTGCGGGTATCGCACCAAAAAATCAATAGCATAATAAGGATTAAAGGCTTTAAAAATAGAAAGATCATCCATGAAATGGGTGGCCCCCAAAATGGCCAGCATGGTAAACCATACAAACATGATTGGTCCAAACATTTTACCAATGGAGGCGGTACCGAACTGCTGAAAGAAAAAGAAAACGCAAAGTATAATAAGAACAATGATTACTATGGTAGAGTCGTGAATATTGTGCAGCGCTGGAATCTTACGTAAGCCTTCAATAGCCGAGGTGATAGAAATAGGCGGAGTAATAATACCGTCGGCTAAAAGAGCGGCGCCACCCAGCATGGCGGGCATTACCAGCCATTTCTTTCGCCGTCTTACAAGTGCATAGAGGGCAAACGTTCCGCCTTCTCCATTGTTATCGGCCCTTAAAATAAGAATAACATATTTAATAGTCGTTTGCAGGGTAAGTGTCCAGATAATACACGACAGGCTTCCTAAAATCAATGCTTCATCAATAAGCCGGTCGCTTATAATTGCATTAAAAACATATAAAGGCGAAGTTCCGATATCGCCATAAATGATACCTAAAGCGATCAAGAGTCCGGCCCCCGTTACTTTGTTTAGTTGTTTCCCCACTTATGTATAAATTCGATTTAGGTAATCTATAGGTAACAAATGTACCTTTTAAAAATTGCGGTTTCACTAAAAAATACAGGCATTATTTATCGGCTAAAAAAAATTGTGGCATTAAAATAAGGTTTATTTTGTATTGATATTAACAATATCGACAATGGTTTTTAAACTAAAATTGGCAGGATACATAACTGCTGCACCTTACATTTGACAATTAAAATTATTCTGAGTAAATGCATATTAAGAATTCAATCATAATTATTCTATTTTCTTTATTGTCAGCAAAGGCAATTTGCCAGCAGGTTGTCTATTCGGAACCCGACAGAAGCGACCTGAGGCAAACAAATTTTGAGATACTGGGCAAGATCGGCGGCAACATCCTGGTGTATAAAAATTTAAGAGATAACCACGTTATGTCGGTTTACGACATGAACCTTAACCAAACCGACCGGGTTAAGATGGATTATTTGCCAGATCGCGTTATTAATGCCGATTTTTTATCGTACAGCGATTTTAGCTACATGTTTTATCAGTATCAGAAACGCAGTGTAGTGTATTGTATGGCGGTCAAAATAGACGCCTCTGGTAAAAAAGTGGGCGATCCTATAGTATTAGATACGACCTCCATAAATTTCTTAGCCAGTAATAAAATTTACTCCGTTGTAAACAGCGAAGACAAAAAGTTTATTAATATAATTAAAATAAATACTAAAAATGATGATAACCATTTGGTTACTACTGTTTTGTATAATAGAAACCTCGAGTTACAAGAAAAGCAATACCTGAATATTGCTATGCCCGAACGCAATGATTATTTAACTGAGTTTCAGTTAGACAATAATGGCAACCTGGCATTTGCACGAACAATTCAGGAGAGCAGCGATGATAATATACATAAACTCATTTTGTTTGTAAAGCCATTTGGCAGCGGGATTACCAAAGAAACACCCATTAATTTAGGGAATAATTACCTGGATGACCTGCGGATAAAGGCAGACAATACCACAAACCGGTATGTGATCACTTCGTTTTATAGAAAAAGCAAAAGGGGTAATATAGAAGGGCTTTTTCTGTCGGTATGGGATAATAATACTTCTTCACTTTCTTCAAGCAGGGCAATGCTTTTCGACGATAATTTGCGAAACGAAGCAAAAGGTGACAACAGTTTTAAGACATCCTTTAATGATTATTATATAAAAAACATTATTCCAAAAAAGGATGGTGGCTTTCTGTTGGCAGCCGAGGCGTTTTACACAACCGGCAGGGGTGGCCTAAACCGCGGCAATTATTTATTTGGTTCGCCTTTCCTTCGTCCCTCCGATTATTACATGTTCAATCCATATTCGTATGGTTATCCGTATTGGCGGTATAATGGCTTTAACAGCTCGCAACTTAACCGGTACCATGCTGAAAATATCATGGTCATGTCGTTTGATAGTACCGGCCATATAGATTGGAGTAATGTGCTCAACAAGAGTCAATGGGACGATGAAACGGACGCTATGATCGGTTATCAAATGGTAAACACCGGCGACCAGCTGCACTTTTTATTTAACCTGCAGGAAAAACGAACCCAATTATTAACCGACCAAAGTATTAAGCCCGACGGTCAATTGGTGCGTAACCCTACGCTTAAAAATTTAGATAAAGGCTATGACTTTATGCCCCGCTATGGAAAACAGGTGGGATTAAGGCAAATCATAATTCCGTGTTTATACAGAAATTATCTTTGTTTTGCACGTGTTGAATTATAATGCTCATTCATAGTTTTTATAGTGGTTGTACTTTTTAAAGACCGGTCTCCCGTTTGTATTATCTGGCTGATTTTGCTCAGCGTTGCTGTGCATCTTAATTTTTTTTACGATCCACCGCACATTGCTTCTATAACCAACGATGGCCTGATATCCAGATTATTGATTCGCTACGTTGCGGGCTGGGATTCTATCCTGATCATTATTTTATACCACTTTTTGATAATTACGCAGGCCTTACGGTTAAATTATTTGTTTAACGACCAGCGTATGTTTAGCAAGTCCACTTATTTAACGGCTATGGTGTATGTATTGATCACCGCCGTTTTTCCCGACTGGAACCAGCTTACATCGGCTTTAGTGGCTAATACATTTATCATTTGGCTGTTTTCTAAAATTGTCAGACTGTACAACACGCCAAATCCCAAAACACTGTTATTTAATATAGGGCTTATTATTGGTGGCTGCATATTAGCTTACCATCCTACCACGTTGCTGATTCTGGTAGGAATTTTTGCGCTAATGGTGGTGCGGCCATTTAATATAACCGAATGGCTGGTCATGTTAATGGGGGTTTGCGCTCCTTTTTATTTTTTATTCATGTATTTGTTTTTGACCGACCAGTGGGTGCAAATGGATGGATATGTACCCGTTTGGCAGTTAAACCTTCCCGATGTTGATACTTCCCCTTTATTTTTTGTGAGCATTGGCGTTATTCTTTTTGTTTTAACGATCGGGGTATATCATTTTCAGGATAAGAGTATGCGCATGCTTATTCAGATAAGAAAGAATTGGGGGGTGTTAATGGTAATGTTGCTTATTATGCTTCCCTTGCCCTTTATAAGCAAAAA
>JBBRCW010000227.1:0-11743 GCA_038204535.1 Chitinophagales bacterium
CAGGCAACACCTAAAATAAATGAAATACTAACAAAACTCTGCGATCAAATGACCGAAACGCAAACCATCTACCCACAAACAGATTTAAGAATTATATTTAAAACCGGCTAACTCTTGTTTGCGCGAGATCAGGAGGTCTGAGAATACATTGATACAACAGATGAACGAAATGATGTGCGTAAGTTGATTGCCGCCTTGCATAAGCAAAAGGTCACTTCCATCCACATAGGCGATGTGTATGATAATTGGTTATTGAAACGCATTCAATCTGAATGTAACAGGCACGGCATTTCGATCACAATTTATCCTACCCCATCTTTCCTTAACACCATGCAAGATGTAGCGGAACATTTTAAGGATAAAGAAACTTATCTGTAATCCGACTTCTACAAACAGCAACGCCGGCTAAGAAATATATTGATTGAGCCTAAAGGAAAAGTCGAGTAGGCAAGGGCATTTCAGCCCAAGCCTCTCACAGAACCGTGCTTGAAAGTCTCCCTTCACACAGCCTGCCCCGCCTAATGCGCATAGGCGTCAACTTAGCGAATATTTTTGCGTACAAACAGTAGGATTTCCCTCGACCATCGTTTTGTTGAATCAATTCCGATTTTCCGGAACACTCATCTACCGCATCTGTCTATGACCGTATCTTTCACCTCAATTTCTACCAACCTGATGTCGCATTTAAACTTTGCTCGTAAAAGATTAGCAGAAATCTTTGTAATAATTTCTTATTTTCTACCGTAACGAACGGTGCGAAAAATGATAGGCGTTCTTGTTTAAGCACGAGGCGTTCCGCTGGAACGCTATCAACAATTCGCAGGGGATATTTTTTACCAGCCAGTCGTCTCTAGGGGACGGTTCGGCGATTCCCTTCTCACTTTAAACCTGTACCTAAACTGTAGTTGAGCGGTGGCAATCAAAGATGGAAGGTGAAAATTGTCATGGCTCTTCATGTTCCATCAAAAGAAAAAATTGGAAATTATGATTGTCGTTCCATAGGAACGAATGGTGCAATGGAACTATTCGCCGCATAGAAATAAGCACGATAAGTGAGTTCCGGAAAATTGGAACTAAATTAATACCCGTCCAAATTTATGTTCATCCCGGCCAACCCGTCCGACTGCCAGCCTGACGAAATCATTCTGGAGGGCGTCAGCCGGGCGGGCAACCGGAGCAGAATAAAAACCTGCTATTCGATCCAAATAAACAAATTAAGTTGACGCCAATGCGCCAAAGCGGGGTGGTTTGCATACTTCGTCTGTACAACGTATGCGGTAGGCCTACTACCATCATTTATACAACATTGAAAAGAATTATCCATTCTTCTCATTCGTGACACACCCAACAACGGCGGTGCTGCAACCTTTTTGGTCCTCCGGAGATTTTATTCAGGGGTTAAGTGCTTGCCAAGAGACCCCGTTTTCTATAAAGTATTCCTCATAATGCCGAACGAACAATACCTTTAATGCGGCCCCTGCGCTAATTACGGCCAACTTCAACATCAACCAAAACCTTTTAAACAACTCAAATGCAAACAGCCGCAACAATAATATTGGCAACATTTTTATTATCCTGCAATACCGGGGGGGCCGGAACACCAAATAAAATTACAGGAACCTGGAAGCTGCTTACAGGAACCATGATAGAAAAGGGTGATACCTCCGTTACTGATTATACGGTAAATAAATCGTTCATTAAGATTATCAACGACTCGCATTTTGCTTTTCTGTTGCACGATCTTACCAAAGGAAAAGACTCTTCTACAGCAGCTTATAGTTCGGGCGGGGGAAGTTATTCGCTTACAGACAGCACCTACACCGAACACCTTGAATATTGCAGCGACAGGCAATGGGAAGGCAACGATTTTACTTTTACTATTTCTATATCGAACGATACACTCATTCAGCGTGGAACAGAGAAAGTAGAAAGCGCAGGCATTGACAGGATAAACGAAGAAAAGTATGTAAGAATCAAAAAGTAACTTTACCGGATGTGTCAAAATCAAGAATACAAATACTGTTAGAAGTATTGGTAACCTGCCGCTAAACGCCGCCTTGCCCATTCTCTTTCTTCGTAAAATCGTTCCCCAACTACCCCTACATTTGCCGCATGACAGGTATTGACAGCGTTGATTTAAAACAGGTAATTGTACATAAAGTAGGCAACCCCACCCGGGGTGAAGAATTGAAGCTATCGGAAAATGCCCTCACTTTAAACGATACCGATGTAATTGCGCTGCTGCGAAAATATTTTTTAGGTGCCTTTAACGAAAACGAGCACTATCATTTTACCCACCTAAGCGATGTAAACCTAAACGAGGTGTTTACTTATGTAACCGCGATATTTGATGACCCCAAAAGCTTTCATAAAAATTCGGGGTTACTGGCTTCCTTTTTATACAACAAAAGCACCCATGCAAGGGTTAAAGAGGGCGAAATGTACGTGGCATTTTTTGACCAGGTGCCTTTTGGCACTGAATACAAACAGGCCATCGGCATATTTAAGTCGGAAAGCAAAGAGACTTTTTTAAAAGTATTTACCCATGGCCAAAGCCTGGAAGTGATAAATGAAGAAGGCATAAGTATTAGTAAGCCTGAGAAGGGCTGCCTCGTTTTTCGAAATAACAAAGACCAGGGTTATACGGTTTGTGTAATCGACAGCCTTAATAAAAACAGTGATGCCCGTTACTGGGTCACCGATTTTTTGCAGGTTGAGCCATATGCCGACAGCTACCACAATACCGACAAATACCTGGGCCTTTGCAAGCAGTTTATTACCAACGAATACGCCGAAAATTTTGAGGTTAGCAAAAGCGACCAGATAGACATGCTTAATAAATCGATGGAGTATTTTAAAACCAAAGACCAGTTTAACCTGCAGGAGTTTACCAATGAAGTTATTCACCATCCCGAAGTGGTGGACACCTTTATGACCTATAAAAAAAATTACGAGTCTGCAAAGAACTTTGAAATAGGCGACGAATTTGATATCAACCTGTCGGCGGTAAAAAAACAGTCAAAAATTTTTAAAGCTGTTCTAAAGCTGGATAAAAACTTTCACATTTATATACACGGCCGCAAAGATCTGATAGAAAAAGGATTTGATGAAATGACCGGCAAGCACTTTTACAAATTGTACTTTGACGAGGAGGCGTAAAAATCGGGGCTCTTTAAGTTTTATCCGGTCAATCTTCAATAATTAACCTGCCAATTGCGGAAACCGGGTAGGTTGAAGATTTTAAAAAATGATGGACAACTTGCGCATCTGAAGCAATACCACTGGAAGAGATTGCTTCCGCAAACCATCATTGATGACCTGTGCGCAGACGAAAATAACCATCACTATGGCAAATTGGGCTTTCGGGATTAACGATTGCTGTTGCACACTGGTCATTTTGGCAACTAGTAATACGACATTGGTTGAGCTGATTTCCAATGCTGCGTTTGGATCCGGTGTATTGGTATTTCCCCCACATTCTGGAAAAAAATGTGAAGTAACTACGAATTTTCACTTCTGAAAATAAGCCTTTCAGGGAGTAAAAGAAGTATCGGCTTTTATAGAAATTAAAGCGCAATACTTTTTAAATCTCATTATCTTCTATGTGCCTTACTATGATTACTATGTGTCTACTGTTGCAAAAGCCAAAACCACATAGGCACAATAGAGAAACATAGGTTTCACATAGACTAGTTAAAATACCTTGTTGAAGAAAGGGTAAGCACAATTGAAAATAAGGTTATAAGGTATTGAGGACATTGCAGATGGTTTTCAACTAAGGTTTAAACCAAATGGAAAAATACGCTTTCCAAACCCGAAAAAAGGTGACAACTTGTTGTAACGTTTTTTGAACTGAGAACCTAGGTTTTCACCAGGTACATAAAAAAGAATATACTAATAATTCTGCTTACTCTTTTAGACAGCTTCTTATAATGGCAGCGTTCATTTTGCCTTTTTAAAAAGTCACTGGTCTTAATGTGAAGCTGCCTCATCGCTAACCAGAGCCGGTATTTGTTTACGGTTGAATTTTTCAACATACTGCAATATCCATAACGAAATGATCAGCCACATCAACCCTAAAGAGTAACCTGCAAGCACGTCGCTGGCATAGTGTACCCGCAAATACACCCTGCTGAGTCCAATAGAAATAATCAGCATGGCCAGTAGCATTATCAATAACCATTTTAGCCAGGGCGTAATGGCGCTTTTAAATACCAGCCAGATAAGCAATCCATAAAACGCTGAGCTCATCATGGCGTGTCCGCTCGGAAAGCTAAGTCCGTAGGCCGATTGCAACAAGGGAACCAGCGGACGCGGTCTTGCGAAAAATTGCTTTAGTAAAACCATCAGCAGCAGGCTGCTAAGAGAGATCACAGGTATCTCAATTGAATACCAGCGGTGTTTTTTAATGAGAAGAAAATAAAAGACCAGTAAAATATTGGCCGGTACTAAAAAGAAATGGGTTCCTAAAAAGGAGAAAAGCTGCATAAAAGCTGTATTTGTTTCGGTTGTACGCGACGATAAAAAAGCAAAGGCAGCTTCATCGAACCCGGTATCTTTTGTTTGAAATACCATATCAGCCAAAAAAAGAAACGCGAAAAAAGCTGCAAAAAAAATGCCCATAACAACTAATAATTCAAGGGACAGCAGCGTAAGCGTTGCCCAAAATTTACTGAAGCCTTTTTGCACACGGTTGATCATAATATAAATGCATTGGATCAATTGATCCTGTTATAAAAGGAATTTTTAAAACTTCATACGCGATGCAGTATAAGCATACTTTTTTTGTTCGATGATATAAAAGTACAGATGAAGTTTTTATTTAAAGAAATGCAGCGACCCTTATATGGGCAAATAGCTTGTTTTCGGTAACGATAGTTGGCATTTCAAATTTTTGTAGGTGATAAGCGTTCGCCATTGCAGCCTCGCGAAGCTTGGTGAAGCCAGCCCAGCCATTTGTTAACCTGGTGCTTTGCTACAGACCTGTAAAGTTTCCCATCCTTTTCACGGAGGGGACCGATTTAATGCGCAGCATAAAAATCAGGGGTGGTTAAACTCCGCTTTAGCCCCGACGGAGGTACTGTGGTTACGGAGCTGTTTGCAGTGAGGTTTAATTCGGGTATGTTGTTAAAGACGACATTTTTCATGCGCTGTAGTTTAACCACCCCTGAATGTTTTTTTAACAAGTTATAAAAACATTCTGTCCCCATCCTTGAAAAGGAGGGGAAACCTTTGCAGGCAGGGTTACGGGGCTGGTAAAAGTTCAATTTTTGGGAATGTATAAGCCCGCCCGGACAGTCCCGCCAGAATGATCTTTCGGGCTGGCGGGCAAGAACGCTTAATAGAAGGACGGATGCTTAGTACATAAATTTCCTGCACACCTTAACTCCACTTCAGCAAGCTGCCAACGACACCTATTTAGTCTGATTGACTTATGGTTCACCGTAATTATACGTACAGGCGGTTTTTCACGCAAAGACGCAAAGTAAAACCCACGCAAAGGACGCAAAGAAAAATCTTTGAATCATACATATAAATTCACTTATACATCTTTTAAATACACCTATACATCTTTGGGTGAAGCTCTTGGCGGCTTTGCGTGAAAATATGCCGACTTAAATATCCATTCAAATAAGGTGCGCACTTTTACAAAGGGCCTGATTTGATTTACGTAGTGTCATTTTCAATGAACTTTTTTGGGGACTCCAAAAATTAATCTCTCACAATGACGAGGAGATTGAAACCATTATCGAAGCAAATAAACAGCGGGAATTTGAAATGCACCCTAACAATATCGCCCTATTAAAACCAGCAGTTTTGCCTTACAACAATAGAAAAAACAGCTTTACAGGTCCGTTGAATTATTATAAAAAAATGTTAACAGGTTAAAAATGGCATGGTAATAGTTAAAACATTCAAAAAATCACTACCACTATGAAACGTATATTGTATGTATTACCCTTGAGTGTGTTATTAACTTATTGCAGCAGCACAAGACCATTAATAGAACCTGGGGTGTCTAATGTTAAAGTAAATGGAGAAGCTGCTACCGCCAGTACATCGGCCGAAAACAAGGTGTGGCCTTATAAAGAAACCAGGGACACCGCCCTAAACGGATCGTGGCAACTGGAAGGTTTGATAGCCGCTGATGGCAACTGGAAGGGGGCAGACGGCTGGATGCCTGCTGACACTGCTATGGATGTTATTGATAGTTCGGCACATGCGGCCATGTCTTCAATTGAAAAGTCGGGAGAAACGGCATCGTCCAGCAAATTTTTTGGCTCCCGGGTGCTCGATACTTCTACCCATTTTTTTGATACAGCCGCCTTTAGGCAAACGCTGGCAATGCGTGTTAAACCATTTAAATACTGGGAACGTTTACCTGAGATTAACCTGATGGCCGACCTGGGTATTTTTACAGGTTCAACCGGATGTAATAGTATGAGCGGCAGTTTTAATTTTAACGGCAGCGATATAAAAGTTGACCCCCTTATCCGTACCTCAAAAATGGCTTGTTTTGAATACGATGAGAATGACTTCTTAAACAACCTGCTAAAGGCGGATAATTATTCTTTAAACGGAAACAAATTGGAGTTGAAACAGGGCGCTACCACAGTATTATCCTTTTCAAGAAAAGAAGGATAAAAACCTTAAAAAAAGAACCGGTGCATATTGTACCGGTTTTTTTATGTTCAATCGTTTTTCTTCAGGGAAATTTTATCAAATATTAATTAAATTTTGTCGGCGGCGCTACAAAGCTTTCAGCATAACACTGTATAATATTTTTCTTTTTGGTTCATCAATAATTTGGGAAGTCTCCGCAAGAAAGTGCCGGTTAAAAGCAAGTTTTGCGGCCGATGAATCTCTAACATCATAGCCGATAATTCTCAGTGCCATTAAAGTATTTAGGCCCATCGGTGGTTGCAGGTTAGTTGTGTCGCTGAACCACAATCCAAAACCTTTATCTGCCAGTTGTTGCCATGGAAAGGTAACATTGGGATCGCTTTTGCGCGTGGGCGCAATATCGCCATGCCCAATAAAATTTGCCACAGGTATGTTGTAGTTGTGCTTTAGCGTGTCTAATAATGTCAGCAGGCTGCTCATTTGCCGCTGATCAAAATTTTCGAACCCATTATTGTCGAGTTCAATACCAATAGATGAAGAATTAATATCAGCCAGGCTGCCCCATTTGGCTATTCCGCCATGCCATGCCCGCAGGTAATCGTTCAGCATATGGTGTACAGTTCCATCCTTACAAATAACATAATGGGCGCTCACCTGCGTTCGTACAGTGGTAAACGTTTTTAATGTTTGATCGCAACTGTTTTGGGCCGTATGATGTATTATGACATAGTTGGGTTTGCGAAGATTAAAATTTGTAGTACCAACAAAAAATGGTGCGGAAGCCTGGCCGGCGATAGAACCGGTTGGGGAAGCCTTTAAAGTGTTTGCAAAAGTTTTAGCCTTCTTATAATACATTTTATTGGTGGCGCGATATGGATTTCGGTTACAGCTTAACGCTGTCAACAGAATCATTGACATTAAACCGATGTTGGTCTTTTTATGCATAGTTTACAAATTTTACGGCAAACATTAACTGTTGTCGGATACCTACTGTTTTTTCAAAGTTATCGGCAATCGCTATTCTTATAAAACGTCAATAAAAGAAAGTTTAGATGGCGGCAGCAATTTTTCCCAAAAAAAACCATTCCTTTTTTGGGAATGGCATACGTAATAATTTAACCAGGCAGCAATCAGACAACACTCTTATTGGGCGACTTCTTTTTCTTTCATCGCTTTTTTATTCAGGTTCGATATTTCTACCTCTCCGTCATCGTTTACCAGGTATATTTTAAAATAAAGATTATTCTCCGAAAAATAATCCTGCACCTTTTCAATGATGGTTTTATAACGGTCAACATTAGGAAGCGCCATGGCTACTTCTGCTGAATCGTTTGAATAATACTTGCCAAAATTCATAAATGAATTCAGCAGCGCTTCGGAGAACCATTTTTTAGCATGCTGCGTTGTCGCGTGGTTTTTTGGTACCTCTTTGTTATTGTGCCGATAAAACTCAGTTGGATAACCCTTTACTTCGATGATCTCTTTGCTAAAAAATTTTGATGCCGTAATAATTGTATCTATTTTATCGGGCATTTTGTTGTAGAGATCTTTATGAATCTTATATCCATTGTCTTTAAGATAGGCAACAATGCTATTGCTAATAAATTCTTCCGAATACCATTCGTTATTGGTTTCGGATAAAAGTGGAGTATTTAGTATTTCTGTTTCCATACGATCAAAATTTATTTGTTAAGCAGAGGCATTAAAATTTCAATATGCAATATGCCTGCCATAATTCAGACCATTGATTAACGCATTTTGTTGCTTTAAATTCTGAAATATTCTGTGAAAATTCATGAAATTTTATACACATATACGAGCCTAAATGTGCATTAGTTTTTTATTGTTCACATTTAACTACAATATCACGAAGGGCATAACTTACAATTAAAAAAGAAAGCCACTCTTTTGTGACTTTCTTTTATTGTATTGGAATAATTAAAGCGGGAAATTGATCGGGCCGCGGCATCTAAACCAGCTAGTAATCGATTACCTGTTCTTCGATAAGTGCGGGCATTTCTCTAAACTCGTATTGCTGGTTGCGTAATTGCGGTTCAAATCCGGCTTGCCTGATGGCCTCCTGAATGCCAGCGCTTGTAAACCGGTGGGGTGCGCCGGCGGCGCTTACTACGTTTTCTTCAATCATTATACTGCCAAAGTCGTTGGCGCCTGCATTCAGGCATAATTGCGCAATTTGCTTTCCAACTGTTAACCAGCTTGCCTGTATGTTTTTTACATTCGGCAGCATAATGCGGCTCAGGGCGATCATTCTAATGTATTCTTCGCCGGTGGTTAGATTTTGCACCCCTCTTATGCGAGCCAGCAGGGTATCAACATCCTGAAAGGTCCATGGTATAAATGCGATAAAGCCTTTGCTGGCAGCGGGTTTCTTAGCCTGTACTTCTCTTAACTTTACCAGGTGCTCCATTCTCTCGGTTACGGTTTCCACGTGGCCAAACATCATGGTGGCGCTGGTGGTTATATTTTGGCGGTGTGCCTCCTGCATAATATCCAGCCACTCCTGCGATCCGCATTTGCCTTTACTGATCAGTCTGCGAACCCTATCCACCAATATTTCGGCGCCGGGACCGGGCAAACTGTCCATTCCCGCATCTTTTAATTTCTTTAAAACTTCGGCATGGGTGCTTTTGGCCAGTTTGGTTATGTGCGCTACTTCGGGGGGGCCTAAGGCATGCAGCTTTAGGGTTGGAAACATTTCTTTCAGTTTTCTGAAAAGGGTGGTGTAATACGACAAACCGAGCTCAGGATGATGGCCGCCCTGTAATAACAATTGCTCGCCGCCATATCTAAAAGTCTCTTCAATTTTTCGTTGGTATGTATCCAGGTCGGTTATATAGGCTTCAGCATGGCCGGGAATTCTATAAAAATTGCAGAATTTACAATTGGCTATACAAACATTGGTGGTGTTCATATTTCGGTCAATAATCCAGGTCACCTTTCCGTGTGGCACTTGTTTTTTACGTAACTCGTTGGCTATAAAACTCAGATCATTTAAAGGAGCGTTGTGAAACAGGAATTCACCCTCCTCCACGCTTAAGAACCCAAAGTCCAGCGCTTTCTTATATAAATCGTCTAACTGCATGAAATTTTTTTAAACAACAAAAATACACCATCAAAGTTGCAACAGCGGTAAGGTATTTATGTAAGGTGTTAAAATATTTAACTTATAATATGAATGGTAGTTATTGAAACGGGAAAGGATGTAATTTCCGTTTAGATGAATAAAGCACGACTAACCGTATATTGCTTGTTTTTACCCGGCACCTGCCGACATAGTCATGGAGGTTCATCATCATATTATATAATTTATGGCAAAATGATCAAGGGGTTATTGTTATTGCTCTGCGCCCTGCAGTTGTTTGCCGTTAATGGTACCGGGCAGAATGCCGGAGAGCAACCGGCGGCACTCATTTCAAAGGTTCCATTTACGCTGCTTACCGGGGGCATAGTTATCTTAAGAGCAACAGTGGGAGATCAGGCAGACTCGCTGAATTTTGTATTGGATACCGGCAGCGGGGGAATATCGCTAGACTCAAGCACCGTAGAATACCTGCGGTTGCCTACCGTTGAAAGCGACCGAACCATACGGGGTATAGCCGGTATAAGAAAAGTAAAATATGTAACCAATATGTCGTTGAATTTACCGGGAGTAACCACCGATCACCTCAATTTTCACATAAACGACTATGATATTTTAACCAGCGTATATGGCGTTAGAATAGATGGAATTATCGGTTTTAGTTTTCTCAACCGCTATATTGTTAAAGTTAATTACGATACCCATATAATGGAAGTTTGGGAACCGGGCCGCTTTACATATCCCCGCGACGGTTATTTAATAAACCCCCTGTTAAGCAGTATCCCGGTAATTGAGGCAAATATTAAAGACGGTAATACGGTAGACGCCAGTTTTTATTTAGACACCGGCGCAGGCTTGAGTTTATTGTTGTCAGAAGCATTTGCTACCGACACAAAAGTGATAAAGAAAGGAAGGAAAATGACGCTTACGCAGGCAGAAGGACTGGGAGGTAAGAAGCCCATGTATCTTACAACAGTTAAGCGTATAAAGTTTGGCCCGTTTAGATTCAGGAAGGTGCCTACGCATATTTTTGTTGATGAATTTAACGTAACTGCCTATCCCGTTTTGGGCGGGCTTTTAGGAAACGATATATTCAGAAGGTTTAACCTGGTGATCAATTATCCCGCCAAAGAAATTCACTTTTTGCCTAACAGCCACTACAGCGATGGTTTTGATTATTCTTATACGGGCATGGGTATTTATTATGTTAACGGCGAGATTATTATTGAGGATGTGCTGGAAGGATCGCCGGCAGAAATGGCGGGGCTGAAAGGCGGAGATAGAATATTGGCCATCGGAAATAATTTCTCGAACAATATACAATCTTATAAAAACATGCTGCAGGTGCCGGGTGCAAAAATAAAAATGATCGTGATACGCGACGGCCAGCCTATCAACATAAACTTAAAGGTGAGGAGCATAAAATAGATGTTTACTATGATGCTTTTTCATTTGTCTGAAAGGATGGTTCTAATCAGTTGTTCCTTTTAGGGATTCCTTCCCGAATCAAAATCGCATAGGCGTCAACTTAAGGCTTCAACAATTTAGCTACAACCTTTACCAGGCAATGGTTTGACACGAAGAAATTGCTTAGCAATTAATTGAAACCGATATACACCAAATAGTATAGAAAAAGCCGCCATAAAAATATTCGGTACAAGTGAGTTCCGGTAAACGGGAATTAGAATGACACCTGTCCGAACGGATGTTCATCCGGGCGGATAACCTGAGCAGAATAAAAGCCTGCTGTTCGTTTAAAAAAAGCAAATTAAGTTGACACCAACGCGATATTGATCAGAAGGAATCCTTAAGCTGTTGTCATTCCGATCCCGATTTTGATCGGTAAGGAATCCCTACGTAATCAACAATGGATCCCTCGTTCCCCGGGATGACATTTGGGATGTCATTCAAACTTCTCATTTGATTCCAGCTTAGTAAAGGGTTCAAAATAAGTTCCGCAAATGGAAACTACTTAGTAAAGATAAAATGTGAGAAAAGCTGCTTAAAAGGTTTGCAGTA
>JBBRCW010000228.1:0-11648 GCA_038204535.1 Chitinophagales bacterium
ATCATGCAAAAAAAACATCTGACCCTGCTTGTTGCCGCTTCTTTTTCTGCAATGGCTTTTATAGCTTGCGGAGAAAATGCAACTACTACTGAAAGCACCGACACGATGGCTGTCGCTGCCCCCGAAGAACCTAAAATGGAAGAAGGTGTAATGGTAGGCGGAGCAAATATGGTAGCCTCTAAAAACATTGTTGAAAATGCGGCAGGCTCAAGCGATCATACTACATTGGTTGCGGCTGTTAAAGCAGCTGGCTTAGCCGAAACTTTAAGCGGCACAGGTCCCTTTACTGTTTTTGCGCCTACTAACGAAGCTTTTGATAAATTACCCAAAGGAACTGTGGAATCTTTGCTGACACCAGAAAAGAAAGCTGATTTAACCGCCATACTAACTTATCATGTTGTGCCGGGAACTTTTAAAGCTGCCGATCTGCAAGATGGCCAAAAACTAAAAACTGTTCAAGGCCAGGACCTTACCGTATCTGTTAAAGATGGCAAGGTAATGATTGATGGCGCTACAGTAACGATACCCGATGTTATTTCGAGCAATGGTGTTACCCATGTAGTTGATGCGGTAATACTGCCTAAAAAATAAACAGTTTTTATTGTTGAGTTTTGGTTTAGTGTGACTTTTCAGTCACACTTTTTTTTTGTAGAAATTTATCTGTTCCTAAAAAATGCCTTCATAGTCATAGGTAAGATTTCTACGGTGTCGCATATCCCTCTAATCATTCAAACAACCATAGTCGTGCCTTTTCTGCCAGTCTCATTGCAAAAATCCGACAGATGGTATCTAATTTAAAGCACGGAATAACCGGATATTTAAATCAAGACGAAGGGGAAAAATTAAAATGAAAATGCCAGTTGCGAGGCAGCCTTTTTTGCAGGCCGGGAGAAAGCCAAAGAAGTACCCTTGCCTTCAATTAAATACAGGGAACTTTCGATAAAGCGGCTGGCAACAACAATGTTTACTTGCCCTGCATGCTGCTTAAACAGCGCTTCAACCAGTTTTGGGCAATTGTTATTGTCTGATAAATGCGATAAAAAGAGATGTGTCAAAAATGGTGAACGATATTTCTGAAACACCTCCAGGGCCTGGCGATTACTCAAATGACCGTTACCTCCTTTTATTCGTGCTTTTAAATGATAAGGGTAACTGCCATTGTTCAGCATATCTTCATCGTAATTCGACTCTAAAAATACCGCGTGACACAACTTAAAATGATGAATAAGATTTTTGCACGGCCTGCCTATATCAGTAAAAACGCCCACCCGCGTATGTTGACAGGTAATTACAAAACTATAAGGGTCCGCTGCGTCATGATGTTTACTGAAAGCCTGAATGGAGAGGCTGCCAATGACCACAGGCTCTTCTTCGGTAAAAGTTTTTACCAATTTCTTTTCCAGTGCTAGGCGACCATTTAGCAACGTTTTTGGGGTGATATAAACCGGCAGCCGGTATTTTTGTGACAGAATGGAAATACCCTTTATATGATCGCTGTGTTCGTGCGATATGAATATGGCTTTTATAATTTCTTTGGCGATACCCAGTCGTTTCAATCGTTTTTCAATTTCGCGGCACGACAAACCAGCATCCACCAGAACAGCTTCATTTTGGTTACCGATGTAATAACAATTGCCATTGCTCCCGGAATTTAAAGAAGAGATGGATACGCACATAGTTTGACAAGTATAGCGAATAATATTAGGATTTGGTGATTGGGTGATTGGGTGATCTGGTGATTTGGGAATTTGGTGATTTGGTGATTTGGTGATTTAGTGATTGGGTGATTGGGTGATTGGGTGATTGGGTGATTGGGTGATTGGGTGATTGGGTGATTGGGTGATTTGGTGATATGGTAATTTGGGGATATTGAGATATTATTCATTATTCATTATTCGTTATTCACTACTCACAACTCACTACTCACAACTCACAACTCACCGTTCACCGATCATTTACCTTCACCCCCAAACAATCAACACATGATTTTCATACCGATCGTTCTTTTGGTATTTGCAATTATATGGTGGTATATTAACCGGCCTCCTTTCGGGCGGGCACCTGCAGGCGACAGGCTTAAAAAAATAAGTTCTGCCACCAATTATTTAAACGGCAAATTTCAAAACCAGCACTTTACGCCCGATCTTAAAGAAGGCACCAGCATGGTGACCGTTTTGAATGACTTTGTTTTTAAACGTAGCAAAAACAGCAAACCACCAGGTATCATCCCAACGGTAAAAACCGACCTACATACACTGCCAATTGATAAAAACCTGATGGTGTGGTTTGGCCACTCATCATACTTCTTACAAATAGATGGCAAAAAGATTTTGGTGGATCCTGTATTTAGCGGCAGCGCATCGCCTGTAAATTTTACCACGCGAAGCTTTATCGGCACCGATGTATATACTGCTGCTGATATGCCAATGATCGATTACCTTTTTATAACCCACGATCATTGGGACCACCTGGATTACCCGACTATAAAAGCACTTCAGCCCAAAATAAAAAAGATAATAACCGGATTGGGTGTTGGCGCGCATCTTGAACGCTGGGGATTTGACAGCAGGCTGATTGAAGAAAAAAACTGGCATGAAACGGTTGAACTTAATGATGGATTTAAAGTAACTGCTGCCCCGGCAAGGCATTTCTCTGGCAGGGGATTAAAAAGAAACCAGGCCATTTGGTTATCATTTGTTTTACAGACGCCTGCCATGAAAGTTTATATAGGCGGAGACAGCGGATATGACAGTCATTTTAAAGAAGAGGGCGACCAGTACGGCCCATTTGATTTTGCCATATTAGAATGCGGCCAATACAACGAATATTGGAAATACATACACATGATGCCTGAAGAAGTAGTGCAGGCATGCATTGATTTGAGGGCTGCAAAGTTTTTTCCGGTACATTGGTCAAAGTTCTCGCTGGCATTGCATGCCTGGAACGAACCCATAGAACGGGTGACCGCCGAAGCCAATAAAAGGAATATAAAAATAGTTACCGGTATAATAGGAGAAGCCATTGATTTAAACAACGAACCCACCCCAAATTACTGGTGGCAGACAGTTACCTGATTAATTTTGTAATTTCAGAAAAAAGTAACATTATAACCTATGCCTTTGCTAAAACAATCTTATAAAAACCGTATCCACGAAATTATTTATGAAACCAATACTCCGGCAGGCAAAACCTTTGATGTAGCGTTACTGGTAATTATTATAGCAAGTGTTTTAATTGTAATGCTCGACAGCATTGGTAGCTGGCATGCCCGGCTGGCAACCTTTTTCCTGGTGCTTGAATGGGTCTTCACCATTTTGTTTACTATAGAATACATTTTAAGGATCATAAGCATTAACAAGCCATGGAGGTATATTTTTAGTTTTTTAGGCCTGGTGGATTTGCTGGCCATCTTACCCACTTACCTGAGTGTTTTTGTTGTAGGCGCCCAGTCGCTGCTGGTTTTAAGAATATTAAGATTGTTAAGGGTATTTAGAATATTCAAGCTGACGCACTTTCTGTCGGAGATGAATTTTTTAAAGATGGCTATGAAAGGCAGCATCAGGAAGATCAGCATTTTTATGTTCATCGTTTTATCGCTGGTGGTCATTCTGGGTTCGGTAATGTATCTGGTAGAAAGCGGAGAAAATGGGTTTACCAGTATTCCCGAATGTATTTATTGGGCTATTGTAACCATCACCACCGTGGGGTATGGAGATATTTCGCCTGTTACACCATTGGGAAAGTTTGTGGCCAGTATTATTATGCTGATGGGGTATGGCATCATTGCCGTACCTACAGGTATTGTGACTACTGAGATGGCGTTACTGGCACGGCAAAAGATACACCGGCACGATGCCTGCACCAATTGCGGCGCCGAAGGGCACGATTCAGACGCTGAATATTGCAAATTTTGCGGTTCAAAACTGTAAAGGAGCAAAACACAAGGCAGCACCATTTTGCTTCAACTTATAAATGGAGATAAGTACTATCTATTCTGCCATTTAAGACTGACCTTTGAAGACGTTTCGTTAATTTACCTGTTCAAAATTTGTAAAAATGCATTTACGATTGCTTTCGCTCTTTTTATGGATAACATTTATTTCATTCAGTCAATCTCCGCAAAGCACTTATGCCGAAAAATTACTTTTTCCCAAAGGCGCCAAAGTATTGATACTGCATATAGATGATGCGGGCATGAGCTATGACAGCAATGACGGAACCATAACAGCACTCAACAAAGGGGCAGCCAATTCGTGCAGTGTAATGATGCCGTGTAGCTGGGTGCCGGGCTTTGTACATTATTTAAAAGAACATCCGCAGATAGATGCGGGTTTGCATCTTACCTTAACCTCAGAATGGAAAGATTATCGCTGGGGACCGGTTGCCGGAAAAGCAAATGTGCCGGGACTAACCGATACAGAAGGGGCGCTGTGGCGATCTGTAGAGCAGGTAGTGCAGCATGCCACCCCCGATGAAGTGTATAAAGAGATCAGCAGCCAATACGAGAAGGCCGTGGCAATGGGCTTTACCCCAACCCATTTCGATTCGCACATGGGCACCTTATTTGCTTCGCCCGCTTTTTTAGAAAAATATGTGCAGTTGGGCATTGAGAAAAATATACCCGTAATGATGCCCGGCGGCCACGATGCCCTCATTCAACAGGAAATGAAACTATCGCCCGAACAACTGCAGCAAATGCAACAGACAGGAAAGATACTCTGGAATGCCGGCTTACCGGTATTAGACGACCTGCACAATGACAGTTACGGTTGGAAGATTACTGAACCAATGGCCAAAAACGACCTGGCCATGCAAAAGTATAAATCCGATAAATATATTGAGGCTTTAAAACAATTAAAGCCCGGCCTTACCATGATGATCATGCATTGCACCAATCCCTCCGAAGCCTTTCAATATATAAGTGAAAGTGGGCCGGTGCGCAAAGCAGACATGCTGGCGATGATGGACCCAGCCTTTAAACAAGCGCTTAAAAAAGAAGGCATCATCCTAACTACGTGGCGCGAAATAAAACAACGCAGAGATAAAGCGGGCAAATAAAGCGATGTGAAGGTGCTTTTAGTATGCATCTTCTGAAGCATATCTAAGCAGCACCGCTCAACGCACACAATTCATAAAAATTGCCGTTGCAGAGTCGGGATGCATTTCTAATAGTCGGAATTTTTCTGTTGGCACGTGGCTTCAAACCTCCTCGTCATTGCGCCGTTCCCCGTCCAAAGGCCTATCGTGTGGACACATTTGTGACGTCATTTTTGCTCCATAGGAGCATCCTGTTTATAGAAATCCATGTTAGGGTCGAATTAAAGCTCCGTAGGTGCTTCCTGTTTTGATGGATTTAGGCGGCTCCTATGGAGCCTGGATCCTCGATTGATCCTATGCTCTATAAACAGGGAGCTCCTATGGAGCTATTTCAGGACTATTACTATAGGATTACATTGGTTGATTTCGAATAAAAAAGCACATGCAATAGATGTGTCCACATGATAGGTCCAATGGCGGAGGAGGCACAGCCTGCCCCGCTTCTTCTGGCTGGGAAGCAAACCCTGCATAATCAGGTTGACGAATTACCTGGGATTGCTTCCTTCGCTGGTTAGTTCGGTCAGCTATATGTCGCCTTCCTCTTCAACGAGCCGTTGTTTAATATCAGTCAAATGTTCAATAATGAATTTTGCCGTTAATTTTTAATGGATATAGGAACTGCCAGCTTTTCCCACTTCAGCACCAGCTTATCTCCATCCATTTCGTAAATGAGTGCCTCCTGGTTATCGGCTTGTTCTACGGGAACAACGTTTACTCTCAAAACATCTTTGGCGGAATCATAATCGAATGCACCCCATTGGTCGGCCACCGAATTGAAAATGATTACCCACTCTTTTTGGTTTGGTATCGCAAACAGCCCATACTTACCTGCTGGCAGCTTCTTACCTTCAATCATAACATCGGTCGAAAATTCTATAGTGGTGGCTTCGTTAGCGCCTGTTCTCCAAACTTTGTCATAAGGAACCAGGCCACTCCAAACAGCTCTTCCCTTTACCGAAGGACTGCCATAATTTACATTAATATTGGTGTTGCCCACGGTCGCTTTCATTAATTTCCGGGGACTTGGCAGGCTGTCATTTATAACAACCGTTTCAAACCCTTTTGCTGATACATCAGCTGATTCCTTAACCGTTGTATCCATAGATGCTTCAACGGTATTCTCGCCCGGGCCACAGGCAGAAAGAATGAGAACGAACAACAGGAAAATTGCCGGAATGCCTTTTTTCATGATAGATAATTTAGTGGTGGTGGAAATGTTATTTAAGTGTCTGGTTACAATTGAAGATGAACTGTCCAAATTACTTCGCATGGCGGCATTTTTGGGTCTTATCGAACACAGAGAAAAATTAAGAACACAACGTAAACGATACCCGCTGAATAATTTCAGACAACTTCTAAGGTATAGCTTTTATGACTTTTTAGTAAAAAAGTTTCCATTGGGCATAATAAACTATTTGAAGTTTTAATTACCTGTGCCAGATTTCTCTGCTTCAGATCTCAAAAATTCTCTTTTAAAAACATAGTGATTGATGCCACTTCCGTACACCTGTACCAGCTTCTATCCATTCAGCCCAAGATAGTTTAGTCCATCCACCACCGAGCTAAATTTTTCCAGAAAGCCGCTATCATCTGTTGTGCCATAATATTTAAAGAATTTAGGTGCTTCGCCATAATTCACCTCTATTTTCATTTTGTTGTCTAAAAAGATACTGCTTACGGTCATTTCACAATATTGTTCCACCCTGGTGCTGTCTAATGACTGTGCATTTAAAAAAACCGGCATCAATGCTATCGATGCCAAAAACAATTTTTTCATATTTTAATTTGGTTAATCCGCTCAACAATTATGCCGCCAGCTGGTTTATATGGCAACGTTGTTGTTTATTTAAAGTTTGAATGATTATACGCCCAAACACTATTTTTACAAAAAGCAACACCAAATAAAATACAGCTTGCCAAACCTATGATAGAACTGGAACCATTTACGAAAGACGACTTTGCAGAACTTATCAACTGGATAGCAACCGAAGAACTGTTAACCAACTGGGCGGGCTCCTTGTTTAATTTTCCGTTAACTGCAGAAAGCCTCGACTGGTACATTGCCGAAACCAACGACCTGCGATTTTCAGATGCATTTGTTTATAAGGCCGTTGAAATTTCTTCCGGTAAAACCGTGGGGCACATTTCGCTGGGCGCTATTAGCCGAAGAAACCGATCGGGCCGGGTTAGCCGCGTATTGGTAGGCGATACGGCCGCCAGGGGAAAAGGTATTTGCCAGCAAATGATTAAGGCTATCCTTAAAATTGGTTTTAAAGATTTAAACCTGCATCGTATTAGCCTGGGTGTGTACGATTACAATACCAGCGCCTTGCATTGCTATAAGAAAGCCGGGTTTATATTAGAGGGTACCAACCGCGATGTGCTCTGGTTTAAAAAAAGTTTTTGGAGTTTGATTGAAATGAGTATCCTGGAAGACGAATGGAGAAAGCTGAATGAAATTCCCTAAATCAATCTGTCCATTAAAGCCGCCTTTGTGTTTCATTAGTGTGCTTTGTGCCTTAGTGGTTCAAAACGATTTTACCACAAAGGCACCAGTACAAAAACGAATCCTATAGACCAATGTGTTCCTCCTATGTACCTTATGTTTCTATGTGGTAAGAACAACCGCAAAAAGTCTTTGTGTTTCTTAGTGTGCTTTGTGCCTTGGTGGTTCCAAATGATTTTACCACAAAGGCACCAATACAAAAAGGAACTTTCATAGACCTATGTGTTCCTCCTATGTACTTATGCTTCTATGCGTTAAGAATAAAGGATGTCATTTAATGTTCGATGCAAATGACCAGACTCATCTATCTGAAAACTTTTTTAAAAATTGCTTTTCTTCCAGGTCGGCCAAAATTAACTGAATAGTAAATGAGGTGATCTTTTTAGCCAGCGTTCTCTTGGTCAGGCGAAACATTAAATCAATACCCATGCTGATAAAGATCGCTGCGATCTTTCCCCAAAGGCTGGAATGAAAATATTTATTCATCCATTTGGCTGTTTCGGATTTTCTTGCCTTCCGCTTTTTTGTTTCGAGGCGTTGCTTCGAAATTTCCAGTATCCTTACAAATCTGTCTTCCATCGCTTCCTTCATTCCAAACAAAATAGTCGGGTCGTAGGCTGGCCTTTCCTTTACAGAATAATCTAACTTACCTCTTTTCCCTCCGGCCTTTATCTCCAGCAAAATATTCAGGTCGGGGATGATGGGCAAATAAATCTTCCCATCTTTAGCAGGACCCGGCACCGAAAAAATTTCGACCATTTCAGGTGTCCATGACTGATGAATTGGATGGATGATATTTTTTGAAGGATCCATATCATCCTTATGATATTCAAACGAAAAAAAGTACCGGTAATAATTTCTGGCGTTGTCGCGACCAAGAAAAAAATCGTAATGCCTGAAATTGATGTCCAAAAAACCGCCAAAGGCCATAGCCGAACCAGTAGCTATCGGGCTTTTTTCCGGCTCATGATTAACCCACCTTCTCGGAAAGATCTCGCCCCGGAAGTAGGGATGCTCGGATGCCTCTAAAATATCTGCCCGCTTTACTTTCGATTGATCGTGAAGGGTATTGATGATAGCAGGTATCACGCTAAAAATATCGTCGGGCGCTTTGTATGGGGTGTCCGTGTCCGCTACATCAGGAAACGGATCTATCATCACTATACCGTAACCGGGGTACATTTCGTCATTCTGTTCATTTACATTTCTTAAAATACTTAACACCTCACCAAATGGCTCGTTATTGATAGCGCCTCCATCAATCGTGATGAAATTCAATGGCGGCATCAATTTTTCAAACTTGAGAAATTTGTCATCCGGCTCCTTTGCAAAACGATTGGAGACAATTCTGCGGGTAATATTTTTTAAGTACTCATCGCTATAAGCTTCACTGTTAATTTCCCTGAATTTAAGGCCTAAGGGAAAAGCGCCGGTAGCCTTGGCGGTTAACCTCAGTACATCCGCGTAAGGCTTTTCAAAAGGATTCAACCACAAATAGAATTTTTCATTGGGCTTAATGCCGCTATTAAGTTTATAATGCGACACTGTAAAATGCTCATAGGTATTATGTTCGGGGATGTCGTACGTTTTTTTCTTTAATCCAATGGGGGTCGAAAATTGCAAGCCGAGCGGAATGCCTCTAAGCATGGTGTGTGCCAACAACACCTCCATATTTTTCGAAAAATAGGATGGAAGATTTTCAATACTTTCCTTTAAATCTCCATTGGCCGTAATTTGACGTTCGGCTATATCGTCTATAATCTTTGTGTTAAGCAGCGATCCAATTTTGTTATCGTCAAGATCGTCGGTGTCCCATGCCTTAGCCAAAGTTTTTCGGCCGTCTTCGCCTTCATCATCATCTAAATTTACCCAACTGTCGTAGAAGATATTGTCTCGTTTGCCACCCACCTTTTGCGGGTCTTTTACCGGGTTTATTATGCCACTCAGGGCATAAATGGCGGATAGTGCAGTTGTCATTCCCCCCGCAGACGTTCCGCCCATAACATCAATCACCACATTGTGCCGGGGAATCAATTCGCCAAATTCCTCCATTTCGGGTAAAAGGTCTTTTTTAGCCTTTTCCCACATATCCAGAATCTCAAAAAGATAATCCATGGCACCACCACTGTAGCAGCCGGCGGAACCTGCGCCCGCCATGGTAATGCCTACATGAAAAGTCGGAAAGTCATTCTTACTGTCGTTCATAACGGGTAAATGTTTTTATATCACATTAAGATATAATTCATTTTTCATTCAAACCAGTCTTCTTTCAATTAACTAAGATTTTTTTTGAATGAAATAGCCTGCATAGCCGGTTATTTTTTTTGACTTCGGCTATATGTTTAAGAACTTAACCGGGAGTGGTTTGTTTTGATCAATGTACTTTAAATGCCGATAGAAATTCTACCTGGACAAACAAGAAAATTTTGAGCGATCATTTTTAATAATTTTAGAGTGCGAATAATAACAATGAAAAAACGCGGATTATTTTTTGTGATGATAGTGATGGCCACGCTGGCTGTAATTTGGGTACCTCAATCGGGTTGCTCCAAGGACTATAGTTTTGAAGGAGCCGACACCACAGCGATCAAGGATTCACTAAACCTTCCCCCGGTTATTACTCCCCCTTCTCAGCCTTTTGAATGCGGTCTATGCAAAGAAACAAGCGAAGTGCCACCGGGCACATGGAATTTTAAGACGGGCAATTTATACCTGTGCGGCAGCACCACCAATTCGGGTTTTATTGGTACCAATCTTACCTTTACGTTATTCGGTCCTTCGGCGTGTTCTATAGACACAGGTTTGGTGATGACAGTTTACCTTCCCGAACCTTTCAACGAAAGCAAATTCAATGTTACCACCACCAGGGCGGCTTTCTACTACTACGACCATTTTGGCACAAACGATATTTTCATCAGCAATTCATCGGCGCTGTTTACAGTTAAAGTGCTGAGCTATATTTATACAACCCGTATTGCCTCCGGCACCTTTGAGGGAACCGTATTCAGGCCCAACGGCGACACCGCTTATATCAGGGAAGGCAGGTTTAAAGTGCTGCTAAAGTAAAAGCTAATCATTACTCATGGTTCAGAGTGAGCCGTCATGCTGAATTTATTTCAGCATCTCCTGGAAAATTTATCATTAAATCCAGAGGATTCCGAAACAAGTTGGGAATGACACCCCCTTCTCTAAACGACATCACTCATAATTCATAATTCTCCACATATAACTCAGTCCATCATTCTTCATCATTCATTATTCACTATTCACTGTTCACTGTTCACTGTTCATTGCTCAGTGTTCATTGCTCAATGTAAGTCGTCATGCAGAATCACCATCCAGGGACTCCCATGGAAAAATGGCAATGACGCTTGGTTTAAATCGGTCAACCATAAGGCATGTGCTGCTGTCCGTAGTAAGTTGTCCTGCCAACTTCTCATGTCATTCCGATCCCGATTTTGATCGGGTAGGAATCCCTCACAGAACAACAAAGGATTCCTCGTTCCCCGGGATGACATAGAGGTTGTCATACCGACCCCGCTTGTCATTCCAACTACTCATGTCATTCTGACGAAGGAGGAATCCTTAAAGCGAACATCTAATCAGACCTTGGATTCTAAACTATTTTCAAAGCGTCATTGTAAATTTATTTCAACATCTCCTGGAAACTTAATAATGAAATAGGGATAAAAAAAGTGACTTAAATTTTGGCGGGAGAAAATATTATGCACGTCATTGCGTGTGATTAATTTTTGGTTCCAAAAAAAGTTCTTTGAAAATGACACTACATAAATCAAATCAGGCCCTTTGTAAAAATGCGTACCTTATTTGAATGGATATTTAAGTCGGCATATTTTCGCGCAAAGCCGCCAAGAGCTTCACGCAAAGATGAATAAGTGAATTTATATGTATGATTCAAAGATTTTTCTTTGCGTCCTTTGCGTGGGTTTTACTTTGCGTCTTTGCGTGAAAAACCGCCTGTACGTATAATTACGATGAACCATAAATCAATCAGACCAAAAATGTGTCATTGGCAGGAGATTGC
>JBBRCW010000229.1:0-11599 GCA_038204535.1 Chitinophagales bacterium
CACAACAACTAAAGCAAAGGAAATCAGGAAGCCCTGTTGACCACCTGCCAAAAAACATCCGGCAACTAACTCACTTTGGTGAGCGTGCCGATTTCTCTCCCGATAACAAACACATTGCTTTCATGGCAAAAAGTTTTGGTGATGCCATGGTTTACGATTTGGAAACGAATGTCATCAGGTGCCTGACGTGTAATGTGCCCGGTGGCGCTTTCCTTCGGGTTATGCACTTGTCTACCGGCGATTACATCCTGATAGGTCCTGAAAAATTCGAAAACATCAACATCAGCCGCTCACGGGATAATGAACTTTGGTTTCTTAGTAAAGAAAAGGGCTCTAAGCCTGTTAAGTTTGGAGTAAAGATGAGTGAGGGTATGTCTATTTCAAAAAATAGTATGAAAATTTCCTTTTCACAAGTTCATGCACAATCTTCTGACCTTGCTGAAGGCGCTTCGCGTTTGGTAATTGCAGACCTTGATATCTCCGGGGGGCAGCCGAAACTTCTCAATCAGAAAACGGTGTATGAAAGTGCCGACCGAAATTGTGTAATTGAAGCAGCCGATTTTTATGATAACGATACAAAAATGACGTTCACCTGTTATGAACCTAATGGCTTAGCTTCAGTTTTAACGATAGACCTGAAAACAAATGCAGTCGTAAATCATTCTAAAGCACCTGGCACCTATAATGAATGTGAAGGCATCTTTCCTGACGGAAAATATACGCTTGTTGAAGCAGACCGTCAATGCGACTGGTTGGGTGGCAAGCGGGGTCATAATAACATTGATATCTGGAAATTAAAATTAGATGGAACAGGAAAGAATTTTGAACGTCTTACCAACTTTAATGATTATGAAGGCGGTAAGGCATCGAACCCCGTAGTATCTACAGACGGAAAGTACATGTCTTTTCAGTTTGCTAACACAGCCGACCCGGCAGGTGTAGGCTATGGGATAATGCTTTATTCGTTTGGCAAGTAAAAAACTATTTTAGAAATGTCCTTTAAAATTCTACACCGGGCAAGTGCGGAATTAATTAAAAATATTGAAACTGTTGACCTTACTCCACTAAGTTTTTCCAAAATTTGTAAATAAAGCATTTCTCCGCCTGAATGCCAGACCGACAGAGTCTCACCGGAATGATCTTGTCGTGCTGGCTTTCTGGCGAGACTTTAGTCGGGCAGGAGTTTTAAAACTATACGTAGTTAATTGAACTTATAAAGCCTCTAAGATTTTTTCATCAAAAAATCTTTCATTTTTTTTTGATTCTTGTAAGGGTACAACCTTCTCTGTTCGTATAATACAATTGAGGGGAATAATACCCTGATAAAAATTACTTTTAATTCATCTGAAGTAAGATTGCTAAAAGCCGACAAAAAATTCCATTATTTAAATAGTCTTTCAACCTAAAACTGCTGTCATATGAGATTTAATTACATTAAGTCGTGGGGTGTTTTTGCCCTTATTTTCCAGCTTATAATTATTGCACCGGTAATTGTTCAGGCACAAGCCAAAAACAGCCAGGTAAAAGGAATTGTACAAACGAATGATAGTAGTCCGATAGAAGGCGTATCAGTTATTCTACGGGATATGAAATCAAATTTCACTATAGGAACCAGTACAAATAATAATGGTGAATTTAGTTTTGCAAGTATACCCGCTGGCGGACCCTACAGCTTTATCTTTTCAACTGTAGGTTTCGAAACCCAAACCCTTTCCGGTTACAATATTAAAAGCGATATCACTCTGTCGCTGGTTGTTAAAATGAAATCTACTGCTGCAGCGCTCGACCAGGTAGTGGTGGTAGGATATGGCACCCAAAAAAGAAAGGACCTGACTGGGTCGGTTGCTTCAGTGGGAGCCAAAGATGTTAAAGACCTGGCAGTAACCCGTATTGATCAGGCCTTGCTGGGAAAGGTTGCTGGCGTACAGGTTAAACCCGTTTCTGGCGAACCTGGTGCCTCTCCGCAAATTAGGATTCGAGGTATCGGAAGTATTTCAGCAGGTGCTGGCCCGCTATATGTGGTAGACGGATTTCCCACTTCAAACATTGAAACATTAAATCCTAATGATATAGAAACAATGGACATTTTGAAGGATGCATCTGCCACTGCTATTTATGGTTCCCGAGGATCAAATGGTGTTATTATCATAAATACCAAAAGGGGAAAGGCGGGTAAGGCTACCATTGGTTTTGACACTTATGTAGGATGGCAAAAAGTTGCTAAAAGACCAAAATTCATGACGGCCATGGAACAGGCCAAATATTATTATGATGGTATTCGCAACAGAAACATTGATGAGGGCCGGGATGTATCCGGAAATTATTCCACCTGGTTTAGAAAAGTACCTCAGGAAGTAATTGACGTATTAGAAGGAAGAAATACATATGATGTGGACGCGCTTAATGAAGTATTGAGGACGGCGCCACAGCAACAATACCAGCTGACGGCTACAGGCGGCACCGACAATATTAAATATGCATTAAGCGGCGAATATTTTGACCAGCAGGGAATAGTGATAAACAGCGCTTTCAAAAGGTATTCTATGAGGGCCAATTTTGACGCGCAACTTTCTAAAAAATTTACAGTAAAGGTTAATCTGAATCCTACGTTTACCAACAGCAATAACATTTTAGCTGCAGGGGCAGGCACCGGGCCAAATGATGGCGTAATAGCCCAGGCGGTAATCGTAAATGCCTGGTATCCTTTAATTAATCCCCAGGGAAACTACTTTGCATTTAGCGGCCTTGCAGGCAGTTCAAATGCTACCAATCCACTTGCTTTGGCAAACGAGATAAAGGCCAACCAAAAAGGAATTCGGTTATTGGGAAATATTAATGCTGAATATAAAATTCTAAACGATTTGAAGCTGAATGTCATATTTGGTACTAACCTGATGAGTTCGCGGGCCAAACGGTTTAAACCGCAACTGCCGGCATTTTTCAACGACCCTGCCATTGGAACCGATAATTCTAACATGGTGGTTAACTGGCTGACTGAATACACGCTTAATTACAATAAATCTTTTGGTGATCATAATATTTCCGCCCTCGGTGGCTTTACATCTCAAAAAGAAAATTTTGAATCTAATTTTGTTACAAGTAACAAGTATCCCAATAATTTTGTTCCCTACCTGAGCGCTGCTGCCGGTCAAATAACAGATGGTTCATCTGATACCTATGCATGGTCACTTATTTCTTACCTGGCAAGGTTGAATTACAATTATAAGAGCAAATATTACGCTACCGCGTCCATTCGTACGGATGGATCTTCCCGTTTTGGATCACAGCACAAATATGGCGTTTTCCCTTCGTTAGCATTGGCATGGAGGGTAACGGAAGAAAAATTTCTTAAAGACATTGACTACCTGAGCGAGTTAAAATTGCGTGCCAGTTATGGGGAAACAGGAAATAACAACATTGGAAATTACGATCAATACTCTACTATAAATTACGAACGTTATACGTTTGGTGGTGTTGCAGTTGGTGCCTTCGCCCCCGCACGGCTTGCAAATCCCAACCTGACCTGGGAAAAGCAAAAGCAGCTGAATTTTGGTGCAGATATATCCCTGCTAAAGAGGCGTGTTAGTTTAACGGTAGACCATTTTCTTTCCAGAAATACTGATTTGTTGTTGAACGTTAATGTTCCTGATGTAACAGGTTTTAGTACCGCGCTCAAAAATATTGGAGAAGTAAAAAATAGTGGATGGGAATTTTCTCTTAACACAGTAAACATAAAAAGCAAATTTGAATGGACCACTGATTTTAACATCTCTACCTACAAAAATGAAGTGGTAAAACTGGGAGCCCAAGGAGACCCGATATACTCAGGAGGAAATATTACCATGATAGGTCAGCCAATAGGCATGTTCTATGGGTTTATAAATGATGGAGTGTTTAAATCACAGACTGAATTAGATAAAGGTCCCATTTTTTCTCCTGGTTCTTCAGTCCGCTCAAGAGTAGGCGATTCCAGGTTTTTAGATATTTCAGGTCCAAATGGCAAACCAGACGGTATTATCAATAGTTTGGATCAAACCATTATGGGCAGCCCTTATCCTGATTTCTATTATGGATTAACCAACTATTTTGCCTACAAAGATGTAAGTTTAAGCGTAAGCCTTCAGGGCTCACAAGGCAATAAGGTATTAAGTGTTTCCAGGCTGGGAACCTTAAATACAAGGGGCAGGGTTCGGCAGTTGGCATCATCAAACAGTTATTGGAAATCCGAACAGGATCCGGGCGATGGCCAGGTGCCAAGACCCAATGACGCTCCAACTGGTAACAACAGGGAACCTTGGAATTCCAGGTATTTGGACTATGGCACTTATCTGCGCGTTAATAATATAAATCTCAGTTATGTATTGCCGGCTTCTTACACACAAAGGCTTAAAGTAAATTCATTAAGGGTTTATATAAGCGCTAACAATCCTTTTCTTTTTACAAAAAATGAATCATTTAATCCTGATGTAAGCAATAGCGATAATCCACTTACCCCGGGCATTGATCAAAACAATTACCCGTTGGCAAAATCACTTGTGATTGGTTTAAACGTATCATTTTAATAAAAGCCAAAATTAAAGAGCTCATATGAAAAAAGTAACCGGCATTTTAATTGGCATTACGCTGGTATTAATGTCTTGCAAAAAAAGTTTTATTGAAATAAAACCAGAATCAAATGTAACGGTAGATATCCTGTACAAAACTGATAAAGATTTTCAGGATGCTGTTAACGGATGCTACAATGTTTTTCAAACTCAATATCAGAATTACTGGGTGTTTGGGGATTTG
Organism: Chitinophagales bacterium; assembly: GCA_038204535.1. GTDB lineage: Bacteria > Bacteroidota > Bacteroidia > Chitinophagales > Chitinophagaceae > Segetibacter. The sequence goes on from JBBRCW010000229.1 coordinate 4,789, forward strand.
TCTGCTGACGATATTGAAGAAAATATTCCTAACCATTTCGACCACGTATCATTTGAGCAATTTACGGTTAATGACCGGCAGGCAATATTAGGCAGTACCTGGAGGAATTACTATAATGCAATTTTTAGGGCAAATGCAATAATATCCAACATCGAAAAGGCAGATGCTGCGGTTGTAAAAAACAAAAACCAGTATTTGGGAGAGGCAAAATTTTTAAGGGCATTGGCCTATTTTGATCTACTTCGGATTTTTGGAGATGTGCCGATGATAACCACTAACATATCGGTGGAGGAAGCTACAACAACCGGTAGGGAGAAATTGGCTAAAGTGTATGATGAGGTGGTAATAAAAGATTTACAAGATGCAGAAACAAAACTGCCGGCGAAGTATACAGGAGTGGATGTGGGCAGGGCAACAAGTGGAGCAGCAAAAGCTATTTTGGGTAAGGTGTATTTAACACGAAAAGATTTTGTTAATGCTGAAGCGAAGTTGAAGGAGGTTACCTCTATGGGTTATACACTTTTACCCAACTACAAAGATTTATGGAATTATACCATAAATGAGCACCATAGCGAATACATTTTTGATATTGAATACGAAGAAGGCATAGGAGAGGGCAGCACTTTTACTCACTCATTTATTCCTGCATGGACCACTTTAACCAATTACTTTGGTGTTAAAGGTGGTACACCACCAAGCGATGGAGCTCCTACCCCCGAACTGTTCGCTGCTTTCGATTCAAAAGATATCCGGAGAGATGTTTCGGTGCAGTACGGTATTACCATCAATGGTGTTTTTACGCCCATACCCACTACCACTATACAGGCATCCAAATCTTTTACCACCAAATACATTACACCTGTGTTGTCCAATAACGATAGCAGAGCAAACTGGAAAGTTATTCGTTATGCAGACGTTTTGTTGATGTACGCGGAGGCGCTGAACGAAAACGGAAAGACAACTGAAGCGTTGAATTTTTCAAAAATGGTTCGCAACCGGGCTGGTTTAGAGGGATATGTAAACCTTACCCAATCAGAAACACGCGAAAAAATATACCTCGAACGCAGATTTGAATTAACGCTTGAAGGTCAGCGTTGGTTTGATTTGGTAAGAACGGGTCGTGCCTACACCACCATGCAGTCAATGGGAATGAAACCTCACATGACTATCTTCCCCATTCCGCTTACGCAAATTCAAATTATTAACAACGCGGCCATATTTTCTCAAAATCCCGGATATTAAAACTGAAACATGTTTTAAACCAGCCAATCAATAATTAATTACTATAGCACATCAAAACCACCATTAAAATCAAGTCAAATGAATCAAAATAAATCAAGAAGGTCTTTTATTAAAAACAGCGCTAAGCTTACCGCCTTCGCAGCAGCAGCTCCTCTTGTCGGCATATCTCCTTTAACAGCTTTTGCCGCGAAAGAACCGGCCGATACTATGATGCATGGCATCCAGATAGGCGCGGTTTCATTTGTAGACGAAGGAGTAGAAAAGGTATTGGATATTGTACAAAAGCGTGGTGCCTGTAATACCCTGTTTCTTACAACATTCACGTATGGAAGAGGCCTTTCTGGCCGACAAATACCCGGGCAACCCTTTCCCGATCATGGATCTCAGGAGTCGGATGAAAAAACCTTTCATGGCGGAAATTATGCGACACCACATCCGCAATATTACAAAAACACGGTGCTTAAAGAAACCCGTGCTACCGAACATGGCAATTTTGACCTGCTTGCTTCCGTTCTTCCTGCCGCGAAAAAAAGGGGTATGAAAGTATTCGCGTCTGTAGAGGACCAATGGCGCCAGGACGTTCCTGGAGTAAAGGAATGTACAGAAGTTGATTTGTTGGGTCGCAGGGCAAATACTTTGTGTCTTTTTCATCCGGATGTTCGTGCATTTTGGATAGGTTTAGTAACCGACATCTGCAAGTCCTATGATGTGGATGGGATCCTGTTTTTTAACGAACGTAACGGTCCGCTTTTGAATGCTTTGGGTGCCAGTCACTTTCAAACCATCGATTCGTCACGGGCTACCTGTTTTTGCGAACACCACCAGGCTGCGGCAAAAGAAAAGGGAATTAGTTTTGAAAGAGCAAAACAAGGATATCAAAAACTTGACAAGTTCGTTCAGACCTCTTTGAAAGGAGAACGCCCCAGCGATGGATATTATGTTGAGTTTAACCGGTTGCTGCTTGAATATCCTGAAATCATAGCCTGGGATCAGTTATTTGACCTTGGAAAACACGAGGTACTTGAACAGGTGTATAATGCCGTGAAGGCGGTAAATAAAAATTTGCAGGTAGGTTTTCATGTGGAGCATGTCAATTCATTCAATCCTTTCTACAGGGCAACCAGGAGTTACGAAGACCTTGCCAAAAAAGCTGATTTTTTAAAGGTAGTGGCTTATAATATTTGTGGTGGAGAAAGGTATGCCAATTTTATTCGCAACATTGGCTCGACAGTTTTCCGCGATGTTCCGGGTGAAGAATTGATGCGTTTTAATAACCATTTACTTAATTATGGCAATGAGGCTTCTCTCGATCAACTAGCAACGGCAGGTTTATCTTCCGATTATGTATTTCGCGAAACACAACGTGCGATCGCTGGTGTAAAAGGGCAAGCTAAGATTCTTCCCGGCATCGACATTGGAATTCCTACCAAACCAACCAGCAGAAAAAGTTCACCTCCTGATACCTATGCAGCAACGCTGGCGGCCTACAAAGGAGGAGCGGATGGTGTAATCCTTTCAAGAAAATATTCTGAAATGAATTTGGCCGATATTGATGCTGCAGGCAGAGCAATTAGGGAAGGAGCAAAATTGAAAGCCTGAGACTGAATAATAGAAGGCCGGAAGCTAAATACCCGTTTTTTGAAAACCCGGCCTTTTTTCCACGTTGTTACTGTTACAGGCGTACGTAAACAGCAATTGTTGATGCAACTTTTAAAAGTGAAATATGGCCGGAAGGCAAATGAACAATTTTATGAAAAAAACAATTGGCATACAAATAGGGCCGGATTCTTTTGTTGATGAAGGAGTAGAAAAGGTGCTTGACATATTGCAGCAACGTGGAGCGGTAAACACCATTTACCTTAGTACATTTACTTATGATACCGGTATCACCGGCCGCATGACGGCGGGAAGCTCCTTTCCGGATCACGGCATTCCCCAGTCTAAAGAGATTCCTTTTCATGGGGGAAACCACGCTACTCCGCATGCTGAATTTTATAAAAATACCGCTATTAAGGGAGATAAGTTAAAAGCACCCGATTTTGGTGATTTGGATATTGTTGCCAAAGTTTTGCCTGCCGCCAAAAAACGGGGAATGGATGTAATTTGTTCGGTTCAGGATGGTTTCAATTATCCAGCCGATGTACCATTTATGAGTAATTACGCAGAAGTTGATTTAATGGGACGAAAAAGCGGCGCCATGTGTTTTTATCAACCCGATGTCCGTGAATTTTGGAAAGCCGTATCGGTAGATCTTTGTTCCTCGTACGATATTGATGGTATTTTGTTGTTTAACGAAAGAAATGGTCCATTATTAAATGCCGTTGGGGTTAGTCATGCCCAGGGTATCGACTCGGCAAAAGTTACCTGTTTTTGCGATTACCATAAGCGTGCTGCGGAACAGCATGGTATCAATTTTGAAAGAGCGAAAGAAGGGTATAGAAAACTTAACCAGTATGTCCAAAACTCGTTGGCCGGCCAGAGACCAAGTGATGGATACTATGTAGAATTCGCCCGCCTGTTATTGGACTACCCCGAAATAATGGCCTATAACGAGTTATTTGATTTGGGTAAAAGCCAGATTTTAAAAGACATATATACCGGCGTTAAAGGCGTAAGGAAAAACTTACAGGTGGGATTTCACATAGAACATACCAATTCATTCAATCCTTTATATCGGGCAACCCGAAAATACGAAGACCTCGCCTCCATAGCTGATTTCTTAAAAGTGGTGGTGTATAATAATTGCGGGGGAGAACGCTACAGAAATTTTATTAACAATATTAACCAAACCGTATTTAAAGATGTGCCTCGGGCAGAACTGATGGGCATTAACAACCATTTGTTGAATTATGCCAACGAAGCGTCAATTGATGAATTACCTAAAGCTGGTCTTTCAGCGGATTATGTTTTTCGTGAAACCCAAAGAGCTAAGGCTGGAGTAAAAGGAAAAAGTCTTATTCTGCCAGGGATTGATGTGAACATACCTACCGGGGCAAATAGCAGAAAAGCATCCGTTGAAGATACCTACGCGGCTACTTTAGCGGCATTCAAGGGTGGTGCCGATGGCGTGATCTTATCGCGTAAATATTCAGAGATGAAATTGGCTAACCTGGAAGGAGCGGGACGAGCGATACGTGATGCTGAAAAGCTATAAAAATTGATAATGATAAAAAACATCATTAATAAATTATTGCTGCAAACGATGTTATTGGTTTTGTCTTCTGTAACACTTTTGGCACAATCAGAAAGTAAATGGAATTCAAAAAATTCTCGCTTGTGGTTTGAAAAGGGCGAGTGGATGAGCGTTGAAAAGGCGGCCGAAACAGAAATTAAATATGATAATTTTGGAAGGGTACTGGAAACGCCAGTTTCAGATCAACCCGTAAGGCCACTCTATGTTGATTTAAGCAAGCTTACGCCGCATTTCACTATAAATACCGTAGAGTTTGCAAAGCAGTTTCATGCCAATACCACTTGGTGGAATAAAGCCTTTGCCTACCTGCAGCAAACCGATATTTTCCATCTTTCTCCAGGAAGATACCCAATTGACGGAGACAATGTATTCGCGATCATTACTGAAGACCTTTCAAAGGATTATGATTACTCCAGATGGGAATCGCATAAGCGATACGCTGACATTCATTATATAATAAATGGAAAAGAAAATATAGGTATAGCACCAGTTGCTGGCGCGAAGATTTCAAAAGATTATGATCCGGAAAATGACCTTACCAATTACAAAACCAATGGAAATTTTTATCTGGCTACACCTCTTAATTTTTTTATCATGTTTCCGGGCGATGCACACCTTCCTAACTGTAAAACTGATGAAACATCAATGGTAAAAAAAATTGTAATTAAGATCAAACTGGTTGCCAGACAGTAAGAAATTTTACAACAATTACAATATTACTAACAATCCAATCTTTTACAGGTTGTTTATGTGCAAAATTGAAAGATCGTTCATTTCGATTCAAATGTAATTTAAAAAAAAATAATTTACCTGTAAGGGTAAAACCTCCTTAGTTCGTATAATAAATGAACGATAATAATATTGTAATAAAAGAGTACTTTTTATTCATTTAAAGTAAGATTGCTAAAAGCCCAAAAAGAAATTCCATTATTTAATTTGTCTTTCAATTTAAACGCTGTCATATGAGATCTAATTCATTTAAATCATGGGCTTGCTTCGCCCTTACTTTCCTCACATTTATCCTTTTTTCGTCCGGCATCATAGCACAGGCGCAAACCAGCCAGGTTAAAGGTGTTGTACAAAACAACAATAATGAACCTGTGCCAGGTGTCTCGGTCATTTTAAAGAATGCCAAAACAAATTTTACCCAGGGCACCAGCACCGATGCAACCGGCGCCTTTACATTTACACGGGTTCCCGAAGGCGGACCCTACACATTCACCTTCTCCAATGTAGGCTTCGAAACACAAAACTTAACGGGTTATAATATCAGGGCAAATGAAACCCTTACGCTGCCGGTTAAATTGGTCTCCAGTGCGGCTTCACTTGACCAGGTAGTTGTGGTTGGCTATGGTACCCAGAGAAGAAAAGATTTAACAGGCTCGGTTGCTTCAATAGGAGCAAAAGACCTTAAGGATTTACCCGTTACCCGTATTGAACAGGCCCTGAGCGGAAGGGCAGCGGGTGTGCAGGTAAAGTTTTCAGATGGGCAGCCCGGTTCTGCTCCTCAAATAAGAATCAGGGGTATTGGTAGTATTTCTGCCGGTGTTGACCCTTTGTACGTGGTAGATGGATTTCCTACTGACAACATTCAAACACTTAACCCTAATGATATTGAAAGCCTCGACATATTAAAGGACGCATCAGCTACCGCTATTTACGGATCGCGGGGCTCCAATGGTGTAGTCATCATCAATACCAAAAGAGGCACAACCGGTAAAGCCCGGATAAACTTTGATACCTATTTTGGTCCGCAACAGGTAAGTCGCGTACCTAAATTTTTAAGCGCAATGGAACAGGCTACTTACTACTACAATTCCATAAGAAACAGAAATATTGATGAAGGCCGTGATGTATCCGGCGATCCGGCCACCTGGGGTATACGCGTACCACAAACACCACTTGATGTTATTTCGGGAAAAAACACCAATGATGTAGATGCGGTGGATGCAGTGTTAAGAACAGCCTACCAGAACAGCTATAACCTGTCCATTTCGGGAGGCAATGAGGGGATTCGTTATGCGGTGAGTGGCGAGTACTTTGACCAGGACGGTATCATCTTAAACAGTAATTTCAAGAGGTACTCCGTACGGGCAAACTTTGATGCGCAGCTCACAAAAAGACTAAGTATCAGAATGAACATCAATCCTTCGTACGTACGAAACAATAATGTAATTGCACAGGGTGGAGGTGCAGGCGCGTCTACCAGTATCATCGGTTCTGCCACTTCCGCCCAACCATATTATCCGTTGTATAATCCTGACGGAAGCTACTTTGTGTACCAGAATATTGATGCCTCTACGGACCTTTATAATCCTGTAGCGCTTGCATTAGAGAAAAAAGACGTTTCCTCGTTAACCCGTATACTCAGCAATG
>JBBRCW010000230.1:0-11491 GCA_038204535.1 Chitinophagales bacterium
GAAGGCCGTTGTAGAAACAACAGCCTTCTATTAAAAATAAAAAAATATAAGGTATGAAATTAGTAAAAAACGCCGAAAGGCGTTTTTGTGCCCCTATTAGCCGGAAAAATATTTTTTCAACCAGGCCTCAAACACAGGCACAGTGTGGGTTTTAATTAGTCGCTGAATTGCTGACCCCGACTGGGTAGTTTATAAAAATGCAAATTGCTTGCTGAAATCAAAAAACAGCCTTCAATTATAATTTTTCGTCGTGTTGGGTAATATCCAATCCCAATTCTTCTTCCTCGGGGGTAACCCTTAACGGACTAAGCACATCAACCAGCTTAAAAACAATGTACCCCATTACAAATGAAAAGACCACTACAATTAAACAGCCTAACAATTGGTGAAAGAAAAAAGAATGACCGCCATAAATAAGACCATCGGTAGCAGCCGGATTAATTTTGCTGCTTGCAAAAACACCCGTCAAAATCATTCCTACAATGCCACCGATACCATGACACGGAAATACATCTAATGTATCGTCAATGGTTGTTTTGCCCCTTAAATAAACCGCTATGTTTGAGCAGATGGAGGCAAAGAAACCTATAAATATACTTTGCGGAATACCTACAAAACCGGCAGCGGGCGTAATAGCCACCAGCCCAACAACTGCACCAATACAAAAGCCCAGTGCCGATGGCTTTCTTCCGCGGAGCATATCAAAAAATATCCACGAAAGGCCGGCAGTTGCAGATGCAGTATTGGTATTGGCGAACGCGTCTACTGCCAGGCTGCTGGCAGCAACAGCCGAACCCGCATTAAAACCAAACCATCCAAACCACAACAAACCTGTACCCAGTAAAACATAAGGAATTCGTGCCGGTTTATTTTCTTCGTTATCCATATGCACTTTTCGCCTTTTAAGAACGATAGCGCCTGCGAGGGCGGCACATCCGGCAGAAATGTGCACAACAGTACCGCCGGCAAAATCAAGCACACCCATTTTAAACAAAATGCCGTCAGGGTGCCATGTCCAGTGAGCCAACGGCGCATAAATAAATATGCTGAACAAAAGCATAAACAGAATATACGAGGTAAACTTAATTCGCTCGGCTGTTGCGCCCACCACCAATGCAGGTGTTATTATTGCAAACTTCATTTGAAACAGTGCAAATAATAGCAATGGAATAGTAGGTGCAAGGGGCCAGGGAGCAGCACCGTTTATGCCATGCATCATAAACAAATCAGAAGGATTGCCAAAAAAACCACCGACCGATGGACCAAAGGCCAGGCCAAACCCTATCACCACCCAAACAACGCTTATGAGACCTGTTGCAATAAAACTTTGCATCATAGTGGAAATGACATTCTTTTTGCTTACCATGCCACCATAAAAAAATGAAAGTCCCGGCGTCATTAACAGTACCAATGCCGTTGAAATCAGCAGCCACGAAATATCGCCGGAATTATAAACCGCAGAACCATCAAAATCGGCGACCAGCGGAATAAAGATCCCAATAATCGAACAAGCCGCCAGAATAATAAAAGGTATAGGGTTGACCTTTTTCATAACTAAGGGTTGGTTTAAATCAGAAATAAATTCAGCCCTTTAATTAAAAATGATAAACTGCGGCTAAGATACCTGAAACCGCACTTTTTGAAGTACCGCCTTTGCTTTTTGTATAAATGGCGTCTTTGGCGCTTTCAATTCTCAACTCTGGTATCACAGTAAGATTACCCAGCTTTATGTTTGGAGAAAGCGTAACATCGAATATATTGGAAGCCGGTGCACCCACAACTGCTTTTTTGTTGCTAAAGTATTCTCCCCTTAAAGTAAGTCCGAATACACTGGTTGGATCAACGTTAAAATACAAAGCGGAACCCCACCAGCTGTTACCGGTACCATCACCTGGTTTAACCGCTTGTACTGTTCCGTTATAACCTACGCTGAATATATCAGATACCGCCTGTGTCAATACCAAATCAAATTGTGTCAGGTTAAATGAGCCTCCGTAAGAGCCCTGGTAATTAAGGTAGGCTTTGAATTTATCATTGCTGCTGCCAGTGCTAAACTGGCCCAAGGCAAATTTTCTTGCCGACGTGGTGCTTACAGCATCGGTAGTATTAGCAACACCCACCATTAAATTACTTTTACCGCCCAATCCGATATCGGCTTTTAAACCCGTATGCGAAAACGGACCATAAGAGAACATATAGCTCATGCTATAATTCCTGTTTAAATAAGCATCTACCAGTTCGTACCCTATATGTGTTGCCCATTTACCCATTGATAATTTAAACTTATCGCTAACGGCATAGCTTACATAAGCCTGCTTTACGGCAAATAAAGAAGTGTAGGCCGGGTCACCATACGAAAATTCTTCTGCTCTTCTTCCAAAACCAAGATCGATGGTTGCACTCACTTTTCCAATACTGTGATCTACCTTAACGCTTGCCATACCCAATTCGTACGATTTATTCGAATTGGTAAATGAAGTGAAATTATTCGTCGCGGTTCCATCACCGGTAAAACTTAATCTTGAATAAAGGTCGACCGAGCCGGTAATAGTGGGGCCTGCAGAAGTTGAATCCTGAGAAAATACCCCCGCACATAAGGATAAAGCGATGCCTAAAGAAAATAATTTTCTTAACATAATTGTTTTATTTAATTTTTAAAAATGAAATCCTGTTGATCTCTTAACGTTTGTTGGCAGGCAATACTTAATAACTGTAGCTAATCACGAATTGGATAATGACCAAAGAAACGAACCAGGAAAACCAATAAAATAAACAAGGCGTTTACTTTAAACAAGTGCACTATTCATTTGATAGTGCACTTGTTTTTGTAATAAAAACGATCGTGGTTTATCAATTAATGAGATACAGACTCCTCCTTTTCAATTCCGTTGGAGCTAACCAATAAGGTTCCCTGTAAATACTTTTCGTTGTGCTGACTGAAATCCAGACCCAATTCTTCTTCTTCTACGCTCACACGCAAAGGTTGAATAAGGTTGATCAGCTTAAAAATGAGATAAGAAACGGTAAAACTATAGGCAACTACGATCACCATTCCCTTTACCTGCGTTAAAAAGAAAGCGCTGTTACCATAAAACAAGCCATTCGCTCCAGCTGCGTTAACAGTAGTGGTTGCAAAAATACCTGTCATCAACATACCCACCATACCACCTATGCCGTGACAAGGAAATACGTCTAAAGTATCGTCTAATATAGTTTTTGACTTGTAATAAACCGCCAGGTTAGAAATAATAGCAGCAACAAAGCCAATAAAAATACTTTGGGGGATAGCCACAAAACCGGCCGCAGGGGTAATAGCCACCAGGCCAACTACCGCACCAATACAAAATCCTAATACAGAAGGTTTTTTGCCTCTAACTACGTCAAAAAACATCCAGGAAAGACCTGCTGCAGCGGCTGCAGTATTGGTAGTTGCAAAAGCAGAAACAGCTAAAGAATTTGCTCCCAATGCCGAACCGGCATTAAAACCAAACCATCCAAACCAAAGTAAACCAGTACCAATTAAGACATAAGGAATATTAGCGGGAGGAATTTCCCTATGCTCTAAATGCACCTTACGACGCTTTAATACCAATGCACCGGCAAGGGCGGCACAACCTGCTGAAATGTGTACTACCGTACCTCCGGCAAAGTCCAATACACCCATTTTAAACAAAAATCCTTCGGGGTGCCAGGTCCAGTGGGCCAAAGGCGCATAAACCAGCAAACTGAATAAAACAATAAAAACAATGTAGGAAGTGAACCTGATACGCTCCGCAACGGCGCCAACCACCAGACCTGGTGTTATAATGGCAAACATTAGCTGGAAGAACGCAAACAAGGTAAGGGGTATGGTCATTGGACCAGCGGCACCCTGTAACATTGGCGCGCTTGATGTTACACCTTTAAAGAAAAGGAAAGTGGAGGGGTTGCCAATAAAGCCGCCCACTGTATCGCCAAAACAAAGGCTGAAACCAACGGTGATCCACAAAACGCTTACTACTCCAGCCGCTACTACGCTTTTGATCATAGTAGAAATGACATTCTTGCGGTGTACCATTCCACCATAAAAGAAAGCCAAACCTGGTGTCATTAAAAATACCAGGGCCGTAGCTACAATCATCCAGGCGATGTCGGAACCACTATAAGTGGACGAGCCATCAAATTCTGCAACTGAGGGAATAAACATTGCTACAACAGCAATGATACCCAGAAACAAAAAAGGAGCTAAGTTTTTAAACGAAATTGTACTCATGTGCATGGGGTCATTTAAACATTAATAAATATCTAATATAATATAATTTTGGAAAATTAGACACAATTAACGAATTAATAAACTAACACATTATATATTTATTTTTATAATTTATATGTTTATTTCTACAAAATTTATTCAGTAAAATTATTTTCAATGAAAAAATACATTGAAAATCAAGTAATTAATAAACTAAAACCAAAAAATGGGTATGTATAAAATAAAAAAAGTTGCCATATAGGCAACTTAAAAATATTTGATCAAATTAAAAATTAGGCGCTTAAATACTCATCCACCTTTGCGGCACATTCTCTTCCTTCGTTTATCGCCCAAACTACTAATGACTGTCCCCGGCGCATATCACCAGCAGTAAAAATCCTCTGAATATTGGTTTGGTATTCCTTATCGGTTGCTTTCACATTTCCTCTTTCGTCGAGTTCTATGCCCATTTGGTTTAACAGACCGCTGTGCTGCGGATGTACAAAACCCATAGCGAGTAATGCCAGTTCGCAGGGAATTTCGCGTTCGGTTCCAGGTACTTCAACAAACTGCGCCGGGCGGCCATCAGAAGTTAGTTTCCATTCCAAATCAACAATTTTTAACGCTCTCAGGTTTCCGTTTTCATCCCCTAAATACTCTTTGGTAGCAATAGCCCAGTGCCTGTAAGCCCCTTCTTCGTGACTGCTGGTAGTTTTTAATACCATAGGGTAAGTGGGCCAGGGCATATAATCCGTACGGGCTTCGGGTGGCTTAGGCAACAGTTCGAACTGGGTGACCGATTTGGCTCTATGGCGATTAGAAGTGCCTACGCAATCGCTGCCGGTATCACCGCCTCCTATTACGACTACATTTTTATCTGTGGCAAAAATGTCTCCTTCAACAGGCTTTTGACCGATTCTTTTATTCTGCTGTTTTAAAAAGTCCATGGCGAAAGTGATGCCGTTTAGCTGCCTTCCGGGAATATTTAAGTCGCGGGGTATTGTTGATCCGCCAGCCAATACGATGGCCTGATGTGTGCGCAAAAGGCCGTTGATGCTTACATTATTGCCCACCTCAGCATTACATTTAAATATAACACCTTCTTCTTCCATCAACTTAATGCGGCGGTCAATCACCCATTTTTCCAATTTAAAATCGGGAATGCCATATCGCAACAGCCCGCCTGGTTCGTCATCCCTTTCAAACACTGTAACGGTATGGCCGGCATAATTTAACTGTGCGGCGGCTGCCAGCCCTGCCGGGCCCGAGCCAACCACTGCTACTTTTTTACCAGTACGTGTAATGGCTTTATGGGCTTTTACCAGTCCTTTATCAAATGCAACTTCAATTATATGTTTCTCTATTTCCTCTATAGTTACCGGTGGCTGGTTAATCCCCAGCACGCAACTGCTTTCGCAAGGTGCGGGGCAAACCCTGCCGGTGAATTCCGGAAAATTATTGGTTGCCGATAATATTTCATATGCTTCCTGCCAGTTTTGGCGATACACCGCATCGTTAAAATCGGGTATCAGGTTACCCAGCGGGCAACCATTGTGGCAAAAAGGCACACCGCAGTCCATACACCGGGCTGCCTGGCTGTTCAATTTCTCATTTTCGTACCGAAGTACAAATTCATTATAATCAAATATCCGTTGTTCTACCGCTCTTTTTGCAGGCAGCTCCCTTGTAAATTCTAAAAATCCTGTAGGCTTTCCCATATATTTCCAGCACCCGGCCATTACCAAACTATGACCGGGAATTTTTTAAATTTAAAAATTTTTCTTCTCCAGGTTTTCGGTTTGCCTGACTTTCATTTCTGACAAGACCTTTTTATAATCCCGTGGAAATACCTTGATAAAATTCTTCAGCTGGTTGTCAAAATCGTCTAAAACAAACCTGGCCACACTGCTTTGCGTAAAGGCAAAATGCTGTTCGATCATTGCACGCAATTCAACAGCGTCTTCATCCGAAACCGGATCAAGGTCAACCATCTCTTTATTGCACAATGTTTCAAAATTTTGTTTCACATCGTAAACAAAGGCAATGCCACCGCTCATACCAGCCGCAAAGTTTCTTCCCGTATCTCCTAATATAACAATTCGTCCTCCCGTCATGTATTCGCAACCGTGGTCGCCTACACCTTCAACAACAGCATTTACGCCGGAGTTACGAACGGCAAACCTTTCACCAGCTTTTCCTCTAATATATGCGGTGCCAGAGGTAGCCCCATAAAAGGCCACATTACCGATAATGATGTTTTCTTCGGGTACAAAACCAGCTTGCAGCGATGGATAAACAATAAGGTTTGCTCCAGACAGTCCTTTACCAAAATAATCGTTGGCATCTCCTTCCAGTTCCAGCGTTACGCCCCTGGTATTAAAGGCGCCAAAACTTTGGCCGGCAGTACCAGTAAACTTAAAATGAATGGTATCGTCGGGCAGCCCCAGAGACTTGTATAGTTTGGAAATTTCGTTACTCAGCAAGGTACCGGCGGTTCTGTCGGTATTTTGTATGTTAAACGATCCTTTCACTTTTTCGCGATTTTGCAGTGCGGGCCGGGCTGCTTCCAATAATTTCCAATCCAAAATATCGGCCATACCATGATCCTGCTCCTCCTGCTTGTATAAGCCGGTTTCTTCATCGGCCGGCTCCCGGTAAAGCACCGGAGAAAGATCGAGCTTGCTATATTTCCAATGATTTAAATTGTGCCTGCTTTCCAGGCAATCAACCTGGCCCACCATTTCGTTAACCGTTCTAAAGCCCATTTCGGCCATTATTTCGCGCAGCTCCCGGGTTATGAATTTAAAGAAGTTAACCACATGCTCAGCATCGCCTGTAAAGCGTTTACGCAACTCAGGATCCTGGGTGGCTACCCCAACCGGACAGGTATTTAAATGGCATTTGCGCATCATTATACATCCCTCAACCACCAATGCAGCGGTTGCCACTCCCCATTCTTCTGCACCTAACAACGTGGCAATAGCTATATCCCTGCCTGTTTTTAGCTGGCCATCCGTTTGAACTACCACCCTGCTGCGTAATTTATTTTTTACCAGCGTTTGGTGGGTTTCGGCCAATCCAAGTTCCCATGGCAGGCCTGCATGTTTTATAGAGCTCAGCGGTGAGGCTCCTGTACCTCCATCGTGGCCGGCAATTAATATTACATCGGCCTTGGCTTTTGCAACACCGGCTGCTATGGTTCCGACACCAGCCTTGGAAACCAGTTTTACATTTATACGTGCTGCCCTGTTGGCATTTTTAAGATCAAAGATCAATTGAGCCAAATCCTCAATTGAATATATATCGTGGTGCGGCGGCGGGGATATTAATCCTACGCCGGGCGTCGCATGCCTAACCTTTCCAATCCATTCATCTACTTTATGACCGGGTAACTGGCCACCCTCGCCGGGCTTAGCACCCTGTGCCATTTTAATCTGAAGCTCATCGGCCATGGTCAGGTAGTAACTGGTAACACCAAAACGGGCTGAGGCTACCTGCTTAATTGCCGAACGCATGGTATCACCATTGGGCAGCACTTCGTAACGCATCTCGTCTTCTCCGCCTTCGCCGGTATTGCTTTTACCGCCTAAACGGTTCATTGCAATGGCCAGTGTTGAATGGGCTTCGTGCGAAATGGACCCAAAACTCATTGCCCCTGTAGCAAAACGTTTGTAAATATTTTCCGCTGGCTCCACCTCATCTATTGAAATGGAAGGCCTGTTGGGTTTAAACTGAAAGAGACTGCGCAACGTGCAAGCCTTTTCGCTTTGATCGTTTATTAGCTTTGAATACTTTTTAAAGGTATTGTAGTCATTTAACTTTGTTGAATACTGCAGCAGGTGAATGGTTTGAGGATTGAACATATGGAACTCTCCTTTCTTTCTCCACTCATACACACCGCCTTCGGCCAGCAAATCAAATGGTTTTTCTTTTTTGCCGAATGCCACGAAATGTTTTGCCAGTGCTTCTTTAGCTATTTCGTCAAAACCAACTCCTTCAATACGCGAAGTTGCACCGGTAAAACATTTGTTCACCACTGCCTTATTAATACCAATGATCTCAAATATCTGTGCTCCCTGGTAAGACTGCAGGGTTGATATTCCCATTTTTGAGAACACCTTTAACAACCCGTCATTCACGGCTTTAATGTAATTCTTCTTTAAATGATCCACATCAAACGGTGTTCTGAGTTTTTCATTCAATTTAAGATCGCGAATGGTGGACAATGCCAGGTATGGATTGATAGCGGTGGCACCAAAGCCAATTAAACAGGCAAAATGATGTACTTCCCACACATCTCCGGCCTCAATTATTAAACCTACTTCGCCACGATAACCTTTACGTATTAGATGGTGGTGTACCGCCGATGTTGCCATTAATGTGGGGATTGGACAATGGTCTGAGTCTATCGCCCTGTCAGATATGATGATCACTTTGAAACCGTCTTCAACTGAATCTGCGGCATACCGGCATAAACGGTCAATACCTTTTTGCAGCGATCCTGGTTTACCATCGGCCCTAAAATAACATTGCAAAGTTTTCGCCTGAAAAATGCCGGTGTCAATGCTGCGTATTTGTTCGAGCTGGTGATTGCTGAGTACAGGGTGTTTTAGCGAAACGCTATGGCAGGCCAGCGGATCTTCTACCAGCAAATTGCCATTGCTTCCGGCAAAAGTTACCAGCGACATCACTAACCTTTCCCTGATGGGATCGATAGGCGGATTGGTTACCTGGGCAAATAATTGTTTAAAATAGCTGCTGAGATGCTGCGGCTGGTCGCTTAAAATGGCCAAAGGCACATCCGTTCCCATTGATCCCAAAGGCTCCTTACCATCGAGCGCCATGGGCGAAATAATCATTTCAAGGTCTTCTTTGCTATAGCCAAATGCCTTTTGATATTTGAAGATCTGGTCGTGCTCCAAATGGGTGAATAAAACCCTTGGCTCGGGCAATTCTTCCATCCTGATCTTGTATTTATTTAACCATTCGGCATAAGGCTTTTGAGAACAGATGTCATTCTTCAATTCGTCGTCGCTTATGATCTTGCCTTTTTCCATATCAACCACGAACATCTTGCCGGGTTGTAATCTTCCTTTTTCTTTAATTAATTTGGGATCGATTGGCAGAACGCCGGTTTCACTTGCAAGCACCACCCGGTCATCGGTTGTAATGCAATAGCGCGAAGGCCTCAAACCATTGCGGTCGAGCGTTGCTCCGATAATTTTTCCGTCGGTAAAAGCAATGCTGGCCGGACCATCCCATGGCTCCATAAACGAGGCATGGTATTCGTAAAATGCCTTTTTCACCGGGTCCATCTGGTCATTACCATCCCAGGCTTCGGGTATCAGCATCATTAATACATGCGGCAGCGATCTTCCTGTAAGGGTCAATAGCTCTATCATGTTATCAAGACATGCCGAATCAGACTGCATACCCGTTACCACAGGTAAGATCATTTCTAACTCTTCGGGGGTAAAATTGGGCGAACTGAACCCTTTTTCGCTGGTTTTTAACCAATTTAAATTACCCTGCAGCGTATTAATCTCTCCATTATGAGCGATAAACCTGAAAGGCTGGGCCAGCTTCCACGAAGGAAAGGTATTGGTAGCAAACCTTGAATGCACCAGGCCAAATGCCGATACAACTCTTTTGTCGCTCAGGTCGGTGTAATAATGCCTTACCTGGCTACTGGTTAACTGTCCTTTATAAACAACTATTTTGAAGCTAAGAGAACATATATAAAAGCCTATCTCATCTTTTTTAACGGAATTGTTAATGGTATGACTGGCATAATTGCGCAGCACAAATAGTTTCCTTTCAAATTCCTCGGGGTTCGAAATATGATCGGGGCAGGCAATAAAAACCTGCTCTATTACCGGTTCAACCGATAGAGCAGTCATGCCAATATCTGTTTGATTTACCGGAACCTTACGATAATGTAAAACTTCCAGGCCCAATTTATCGGCGGCGCGGTTAAAAATATTGCGGCACTCCTCTCTTAACGGCAAATCTTTAGGAAAGAAAATAGTGCCCACTCCATATTTACCGAAAGCCGGTAAATGAATGCCTTTTCTCAAACACTCATCAAAAAAGAATTCGTGCGGGGTTTGAATTGTCAACCCGGCACCATCCCCCGTATTATTCTCACATCCGCAAGCTCCGCGGTGCTCCATGTTTTCCAGAATGGTGAGTGCATCCGAAACGATCTGGTGCGACTTATTGCTTTTGATATTGGCTACGAATCCCATACCGCAGGCATCATGCTCAAAATCCGGAGAGTACAGTCCATTGCCTGTCATACACAAAAAAATTAAAGTTAGAAAAAAAAATACCCGCAGGCATGCAATCGTTACATCACTGATTTTTCATAAAATGGCTAATAAATAGCGCCTAAATTTATTAATTTACCGTTAATTAAAATACTAACAACTGTTATTACACCAGGTATCCAAACAAGTTATCGTTCTTATTAAGCTCTGTAAAGTTAATATTATACCGGTTTAAGTTTTCCAGCAATAGTTTATAGTCTTCCTTCGATTGAAGTTCAATTCCTACAAGTGCAGGCCCGGTTTCTTTATTATGCTTCTGCATATATTCAAAACGTGTAATGTCATCCGTTGGCCCCAAAACATGGTTTACAAATTCCTTCAGGGCACCGGGCCGCTGTGCAAAACGAATTAAGAAATAATGCTTTAAGCCTTCGTATTGTAAAGATCTTTCTTTAATCTCCTGCATACGGTCTATATCGTTGTTGCTTCCGCTTACAATACAAACTACATTTTTACCTTTTATCTTTTCACTATAATCATCCAGGGCAGCAATTGACAAAGCCCCGGCGGGCTCTGCTACAATAGCATCTTCGTTATACAATTTTAGAATGGTTGTGCAAACTTTGCCTTCGTTTACAAGGTGCATATCGTCGATAACGTTTTTGCAGAACGAAAAAGTAAGATCGCCCACCCGTTTTACAGCCGCACCATCTACAAAACGATCAATACTGTCAAGTGTTACCGGATGGCCCGCTTTTAAAGCCTCCAGCATAGAAGGGGCACCTTCCGGTTCTACACCTACAATGGTTGTTCTGGGACTGTTCAATTTAAAATAAGTGCCAACGCCTGCCGATAAGCCACCACCCCCCACCGGTAAAAACAAATAATCAATATTTGATAATTCTTCCAGTATTTCTACCCCTACTGTGGCCTGGCCTTCAATAATCCTATAATCGTCAAACGGTGGAATAAATGTCATCGAATGCGCTTC
>JBBRCW010000231.1:0-11381 GCA_038204535.1 Chitinophagales bacterium
GAAATCACATTTCGGTCCCTAAAGAAAATGTGTCCACATTTTGATGATTAGGAATTAAGCATTTTTCGTTCCTCTGAAACGGTGATTGATTTTGTTAACTGTTTTTCAACCCATGTTTAGTTCCTCCGGAACGAGATTATAATCCGTTGATAAAAATAATTTGATGATGTTTGTAAACCGGAGGTGCGGAACATTTATCCAATTTTCAATGAGACACTTTATAGGCAATCTGGGGAGATCTTTAAACTAATCGCTAACTTTTTACAATTGCTTTTGCCGAAATTTGAAAACTGCAATTTAATGTATGGACCGAGCCTACGGCTCTTCAAAAATATTTTAATTTTAGGTACCCCGGTTTGAAAACCGGGGCTACCACATTGATCGAGCCTATGGCTCTGCAAACTCCAGACACAACCGGGTTATATATTTTCCTTCATAGTCACAACTTGTCCCGCCAATGGGCGAATGTGGGAGACTATGCAGAGCGGCGGTTTTGCGTTCCAGAGGAACGGAAGGTGGGTAGATCGAAATCACATTTCGGTCCCTAAAGAAAATGTGTTCACATTTTGATGATCAGGAATTCAGCATCTTTCGTTCCTCTGGAACGGTGATGGATTTTGTTAACTGTTTTTCAACCCATGTTTAGTTCCTCCGGAACGAGATTTTAATCGGTTGATAAAAATGATTTAATAATGTTTGGAGAACCGTAGATTCGGCAAATTTATCCAATTTTCAATAAGACACATTATTGGCTATCTGGGGAGATCTATAAACTAATCGCTAACTTTTTACAATTGCTTTTGCCTAAATTTGAAACCTGCAATTTAATGTATGGGCCGAGCCTACGGCTCTTCAAAAATATTTTAATTTCAGGTACCCCGGTTTGAAAACCGGGGCTACCACATTGATCGAGCCTATGGCTCTGCAAACTCCCGACACAACCGGGTTATATATTTTCCTTCATATTCACAACTTGTCCCGCCAATGGGCGAATGCGGGAGATTATGCAGAGCGGCGGTTTTGCGTTCCAGAGGAACGGAAGGTGGGTAGTAAGGAATTTCAATTATTGTTAATCGTTCCAGCGGAACGAAAGGTGGGTAGATCGAAATAGATGAAATCACATTTCGGTCCCTAAAGAAAATGTGTCCACATTTTGATGATTAGGAATTAAGCATCTTTCGTTCCTCTGAAACGGTGATTGATTTTGTTAATTGTTTTTCAACCCATGTTTCGTTCCTCCGGAACGAGATTTTTATCCGTTGATAAAAATGATTTAATGACGATTGTAAACCGGAGGTGCGGAACATTTATCCAATTTTCGATAAGACACTTTATTGGAAATCCGGGGCTACCATATGGATCGAGCCGATGGCTCTTCGACCTGTCGGGGTCTCCTTCATAGGCTTCCTAAATCCCCCTTCGGGGCGCAGGGGGCTGGGGTCTCCTTCATAACCTTTGCGCACCGGCCAAGGGACTCCCGGCATGGAAGCCATGTTTCTTTTTCTTTTGTCTTGAAACAAAAGAAACAAAAATTCAAGAAAGTAACGGTTACGCCGAGTTCCTTTTCGTAGTTCGCTGCTGTAGTTGTTGTGCTACTGTACCTTCGGCGGTGGATTTTTAATGTAAGATCATCGTTATGGAAACTCAAACACTTAAATATAGCATTGTGGAATCACGAAGTTTTAAAGTAAAAGCATGATTGCTTTCACGACAACACTGTGGAGGCAGGTTCGTGTAATTTTCATACAGATTATTATTATTTTACCGGCAGCGTTTATTTAATTTGAAAATAAGACAATGAAAACTTTTTAGCTACTTAAAATTGAAGATACTTCTGCTTGTAAAACAGGTAAGTGATTGATAATAATATTCCAAATCTCTGCATTTTCAATTTCATCATATCCATGTGCTATTTTATTTCGGGTATTAATTATTCGTCTGGCATTGGATATTTGAATATCAGGATTTAGTTCTAATAAGTGCCTGGTTGCTTCTCCTATTATTTCAATATGCCGTTCTACGGCTGCTTGTATCAGCTTGCTGCCATCATAGGTTTCATACCTCTTTGCAACACCGATAAATTCATTGATACAACTTATGCTAACTAGAATATCAGACAGATACTTATTTCGGACTGTATTCATAAATAAGCTGTTTGGTTTTGTTTAGTTCTTGAATAAAGTAGGGGTTTTTTAAGGACCGCTCTGTAAGCAAATCTATTTTTCTAGCAGTCATCTTTTCTAATGCCTCTTCTAAATCCCATATACTCTGCCCTACTTCCAAAGGGTTAGAGTAATCAATAAAATTAATAAGCAAATCAATATCACTATCCTGATTAAATTGATTGGTAAGAACTGAGCCAAATGCGTAGGCACTCTTAATTTTATATTTGGCAAACAGTTGTTTTAGCTGCGGCAAATGGTTTTCAAGATAGTGATGTATCATCCTTCAAAAATACCAAAATTATCAGGATAAGACAGAACGGGTGCATTTCGTTAAGCCGGGGTCCACACCACTGCTTCCGTACG
Organism: Chitinophagales bacterium; assembly: GCA_038204535.1. Lineage (GTDB taxonomy): Bacteria > Bacteroidota > Bacteroidia > Chitinophagales > Chitinophagaceae > Segetibacter. The sequence continues at coordinate 2,529 of JBBRCW010000231.1, forward strand.
CCAGCCAAGGCCCCCCGACAGGACTAAGGGTTCTCTTTATCCACAGGGCTGCACCCGGTGTTATGCTATAGCGTGCTTTCAGGACTTTCTGCTGTGGCTTTTCAATTATACTTTGGGAATGACCTTATGGGAAACCTACACAAATTCGCCCTCAACTTAAGGACTTTCTGCTACGGCTTTATATCACTTCGCCTTTTTCTGTTGTGCGCTTATTTACCAGGTATTACCTACTGCACCGGCGTAAGCACCACTTTGGCAAACTCCACCTCTGAGCCTTCGGCCTGCAAGGCTATTTGCCCCCGGCTGGTGGTGCAGTTGAAGCCTTCATTCATTAATTGCCCGTTTACCCAAACACGCACGGTATTGCCCAGGCATTGAATTTTCATGGTATTCCAAACCCCAATGGGACTTTCGGCACCATCCGCCAAATGAATGATACGGCGGGTTTTGTTGCCATTGATGCCCCAGTTCGCCTTGGGCCCGCGGCGTTTCTCCATAAAGGGCACCGTTATATCTTCATTGATGCACCAAAAATCGCCGGCATTCTGGTACTGCATCTGCACTTCAATACTCTGGGGAAACATGTCGTACAGCGAGCGGGGCGTACTTGCATGAACCAGCACGCCGCAGTTTCCAGGTTTGCCTGCAAAGCGGTATTGCACTTCGAGCCAATAGTTCTCATACAAAGAATCGGTTATCAAATGGCCCCCGGGGGTACCCAGACTTACCAATGTACCATTTCGAACTATGAAAGGCATGATGGCTTTAGCGTCTTTATCCATTGCCGGCACATCAGCATGCCAGCCTTTCAGATCGCGGCCATTGAACAGGTTTTCCTGGGCTACCAAAACCGATTGACTGATGAATGTAAAAAGTAGTAAGAGCGATACAACGCGTAAATTTTTCATTTTTTATAATTGATTTGAAACATCCACATAAATAAAAATTTAGGATTCTTTAAAACCAAAAACAATCCGTTTGCCGCTTACATCCTGTTTAAAAATTACATGATCAATCGCACCCCTTTTAACTCAGAAATGCTGTAAGTTAAACGGTCGCTGGGCGAACTGATGAACATAAAATTGGTAGGCACCTTCCACCTGGCAGACAATTCGTTGATCAGCACTGGACCGAAGTTACCTTCGATCTGCTCATATTCTATATCAATTTCAGGGTAGGCGCGGTCAAGTGTTTCCAGATCGCTCATAAATCCTTCCGGTAATTTTTTCTTATCATTCACCACGGTTACAATCTTAAGCCGGGTAGTAATTTCATTTTCCTGCACATATAAGATGGCTTTATTCTAAGCATATCATTTGGCAAACCACATAAAATCAGCAATGCTTTTACCTCATGGGTCCCGTTTTTCGCAAAAAATAAAAACAGCAGCTAAAAATACCGAACAATGACAATCTTTTATGGTGAACAAGGTAATAGGTAATTTATAAATCTGGTACACATTTCAAATAAAGATATTTACATAATGACGGCAGCTGAGCGGCTACATCTGAAGCCGTTTGTGCAATAAGGTTGAAGGTTTACAATACATCCATGCCTTTTTTGTGCAACCCTCCTTAAGATGATGGCTGAGCATATAATCAGCCAGGCTGCCCAATCCAATATTTTTGCCGTAACAGCTTGATCAGAAAGTCATTAAATTTTTCTACGCCCACCTGGTTTAAATGATTTGAATCCATAAAGTCTAATGTATCATTCAGATTTATGATTTTATTAAAATTGTAATAATTACCATATTTATTCATTATGCTGTCAAATCTGTTGTTGTTGGTATAACAATCATACAAATCTTTTGTCATTGGCGCGTTGACCAAAACAACTTCATACCCTTGGCTTTTTAATAGCGCCATTATCTTATCAAAACTTTCAAACTGATAGTCGTAAAAATGATACGTTTGTTTGGGATAGTGCACCATTTTGTGGTAAACCAAATCGTTTTCAGAATATCCCCCCTTTACATATGTTTCATTGTAATTTTTGATTGGTTCAATATAGTTTTTATCCAGGTGCAATAAATCCCTGAGTGTTCTATATAACAAGGTATTCAACACCTTTATATTTTTTGTGTTGAATGCCATTCTCACCAACCTGGCATCAATGTCGCTATTGGCTATCAAATCTAGCGTTGATTCAACGCCGTCAATAGAAAATGTGTACGGATAAACTTCAAAAACTATAAGCTTTGGACCCAGCTTTTTTAAATACCGGTTAATCAACACCGTCGTTTGTACCGGAGTCTGGTTAATAGTACCCAGGTTAAAGGAGGTCTTGCCGGCGCTGTCAAAAATCCTGGTATCAAAACTTTTAAAGGCGTGCGATGATCCTAAAAACAGCACATCAACATTAGAAATATGCTGTATTTCTTTAAAGCGGCTAAAGCTATGACCTTTGCCACCCAAATTATAATCGAGGTTTGATTTTATTTTCGGATCTGTGCTGGCGCCCCAAATAAATAGCACTGTGGCATAGAACAAGAAGGCGGCTAAGAAGAAAAGCAAGAAAGTAGAAATAAATTTTGCCATCCTGGTATTAAAATTGAAAGTAAATAAATGGCGTTTCTGTGGTTCGCATAAACATGCCCATTAAAAAAATAATGGCCGAATAAAAGGCCCATCTTAATGGCCGGTTCCATCTTCCTTTGATATTTTCTATAGCGAACTGCCCTTCTCGGCCTATCCATTCAACTACGAAAAAAAATATGATCAAAGGAGCAAGGGTAATAAACCCTGCAGCAACTTTAAAATCGGGAAAAGTAAAGAAAGTTTGCGAAAATACCTTTGACAGGTATTTAAATGCCGTGCTCATACTCTCTGATCTGAAAAATATCCACGCCAGCACTGTCAGTAGAAAGGTGGTAAGTATCATTATAAATTCCTTAAATGATGGCAGGTACCTTCCCTTTGCCACAATGTCGAGATTTACCCGATTGTTATTGGTAAGCATGAGTGGCAAAAAATAAAGGGCATTCAGCGCCCCCCAGGCAATAAAGGTCCATTTTGCCCCATGCCAAAATCCGCTTACTAAAAAAATGATAAATGTGTTGCGGATTTTCATCCACAAGCCGCCGCGGCTTCCCCCCAAAGGAATGTACAGGTAATCCTTAAACCAGCTTGAAAGCGAAATATGCCAGCGCCGCCAAAATTCCGCGATGTCGCGTGAAAAATACGGGTAGGCAAAATTTCGGAGCAAGTTAATGCCGAATAATTTGGCTGTGCCGATAGCGATATCAGAATAGCCCGAAAAGTCGCAGTATATCTGGATGGCAAAAAATACCGCTCCCAAAAATAATGTGCTGCCAGAGTATGCCTGGTAATAGTCAAAAGTAAGATCGGCCAGCCTGGCGCAATTGTCCGCTATCACCACTTTTTTAAAAAAACCCCAGAGCATTTGCCGCAAGCCACTGACCGCCATGGCATAATCAAATGTTCTTTTTCTTTTAATCTGGGGTAACAGGTGTGTTGCCCTTTCAATTGGCCCGGCAACCAGCAACGGAAAAAAGCTTACAAAAACGGAATATTCAACGATGTCTGTTTCGGCCTTAATTTTTTTATTGTAGATATCAAGAATGTACGATAAACCGTGAAAGGTGTAAAACGAAATGCCTACCGGAAGAATTACCTGAAGCGTCCATGGGTTTACCTGCAGGCCAAGATGAGAAATGGCATTTGCAAACGATGTTGCGAAAAAATTATAATACTTGAAGACACCTAAAAAACCTACATTGACCCCTACGCTAAGCCAAAGCCAGAATTTTCGCATCTTAATGCCTGAGGCCTGTTCAATTTTAAGCCCGGTAAAATAATCCAATGCCGTGGAAAACATTAAGAGGAACAAAAACCGCCAATCCCAACATGCGTAAAAAAAGTAACTCGCAATTAGTAAAAGCGCATTTTGAAGCCTGAGCGATCTGTTTGCAACAAACCAATACAAGATGAAAACAAAAAGTAAAAAAATTAAAAAATCAAACGAATTAAAAAGCATTACTGGCGGTTAAATTTATTTTAGAAAGCCACTTATTAAAAAGAAATAAGGTGGCTGACTGCCGGGCTAAAGAAAGCATAAACGTTTTTGAACTTTCTAAAAGTATTGAGAAGCAAACTGAACGGCGCATGATAATCCCTTAAAAGTAAAATAGAAAAAACCAAAATATATTGAAAATACGTTGAATAATATTTTAAGCGCATTTTTGTCAAAAAAATAATTTACACTTTGCAGTATGTAAAAAAAAGCGTTTCCAGTTTCAATTAAATGACCTTTATAAAACTTTAGTATATTTAATTTATGACAGTACTTGCTATATACAATCAGAAAGGCGGCGTGGGGAAAACGGCCGCCGCGGTTAATTTTGCTTTTCAATCGGCAGTTGAAGGATATAAAACATTGTTGTGGGACCTTGACCCGCAAGGCGCCGCCGGATTTTACTTTCAAACAGTATCATCTGTTAAAAACGAAGCAAAGAAATTGCTGGCCAATGAATTGGATTTGTCGAAAGCTATACAGGAATCAGGGTATGAAAACCTGGACCTTATTCCTTCTGACATTTCGGCCCGTAATGCCGACGTTATTTTAAGTGAAATGAAACAGGGAAAACGCAGGCTGAAAACTGCGCTCACGCCTTTTAAAAACGCATACGATGTGGTGCTTCTGGATTGTCCGCCGGGTTTATCGGTCTTGCACGATACCATTTTTGCTGCCGCTGATTGGGTGCTGATGCCCAATATTCCCAGCACACTTAGTATCAGAAGCTATGAAGCAGTAAAGGAGCATTTTAAAGAAAACAACCTGGATGAGAGTAAAATCAGGGGTTTTTTTAGCATGGTAGATCACCGAAAAAATATGCACCACGAAATTTTAAATGAATATCACCGAAATAAGACCTTCTTTAAAAATTATATACCCTACCTGAGCGATGTAGAAAAAATGGGTATTCAGTTAGCGCCTGTAGCCACCTTTGCCAATAGTAGTTTTGCCGCTCAAAGCTTCAGGGATCTTTGGAAGGAAATTAAAAAAGCAGCATTATCGTCGTAAAATGAATAAAATTGATACCTGCCGTTAAGCTATGGCAGGTACTTTTAATCATTACTATCCATTCAATAAAAGAAAGATAGCAGCTAATACATCGTTTTGATGAAGACGGCACCTAAATCTTTGCAAGTCGCCATCTATTATTCAGAATAACTTTTTTGTAACAGCCAATACCTTTTAACTTTTTAAAATCAGGCCAACAGTATGAAAAGAGAACTAACCTCATGGCATAGTCCAACGCTGAATAAAGAAATGCCGATAGCAACGTACGGCCATTATGGATTTGCCGTTATATTAATCCCTACCGCGGGTGCCGATTACCTGGAATATGAGCGGTTTCAATTGATCGATTCAATTGCCCATTTAATTGAGGCAGGCAAATTGAGGGTTTTTAGCATAGACAGTATGAACCGCGAAAGCTGGATGAACTATGAAATGGCGGGCGAGCATAAAGCCATCAGGCACAACCAGTTTAACGAGTATGTGTGGAACGAAGTGGTGCCTTTTATAAGAAATGCGACCAGTAACGAAACCATGATCTATACCTGCGGCGCATCGTTTGGAGCGCTGCACGCCATGAACCTTTTCTTAAAAAAGCCCGATTTAATAAATGGCGTTATTAGCATGAGCGGGGTGTACGACCTTACCGAATATACCCGTGGCTATTGGGACCAGCAGGTTTACTACAATAGTCCCATGCATTATATGCCGGCATTAACTGATAAATGGTACCTCGAAAAAATAAAGTCCAGTCATCACATACATATTTTTACCGGCAGCGGCGATTATGAAGATCCTGATTCTGCCAGGCGCTTTAATTCTATCTTATACGATAAAGGTATTTGGTGCAACCTGGAGATTTGGGGGCGGGATATACCCCACGAGTGGTGGGTGTGGCGAAAAATGCTGCCCTATATCCTTGATAAAAAATTCTAAAATTGAAACCCTGCCCTCGTGGTGGGGTTTTTGCATTATATACTCCGCTATAAGCCGCCGTTTTTTAAAACACCCATTAATTGAACAAAATTGCTATATACAGTATCCGGTTGGTGGCAGGCCTGATCGCTCTTTTCCTTTTGATTTATGTTGCGGCCTACGTGTATGTAACCTCCAATAAAAAATCATTGATCGAACAGGTTACCCAACAAATAAACAGCCGTCTTAATGGCGAGGTACACTTTAAGAACATTGATCTGAGTTTTGTTTCCACCTTTCCTCAAATTTCAGTGGTATTGCACCAGGTCTCTATTAACGACACATTGGCAAAGCCACAGAACCGCGCCTTTTTTACGGCCGAAAAATTCTTTGTCCGCATCAGCGTTATAAACCTAGCCTTAAAAAAAAATGCTTTAACCGGTTTAAAAATTTATAGAGGAAACCTTTTTTTATATACGGACACCGCAGGTATTACCAATCAGTATTTGTTCAGGCTAAAAAAATCTACCCAAATCCAGGAAGGCAAAGAAACCAATAACACGCTGGACGAAATTGACTTAAACGATTGCAGAATCACCATTGATGACAGGCAACAAAACAAATTGCTTGATTTTGACATCAGGAAAATGCGCTGCAATATCGATTTGGATGGAGCGGTTTATACATTAAAAACCCGGAACGAAGTTTTAATAAACAGTCTTGCCTTTAATAGTGATAAGGGCAGTTTTGTTAAGGGCAAAAAATTTCTGGGTAACATTACTTTCTATTTTAACGCTCAGCACCGGCAGCTACATTTCAATACAACCAGCATAAAAATTGACCGTCAAGTATTTGATCTTTCGGGAAAATTTGTTTTCAATGAAAGCCCTCAATTTGCGCTGGTGGTCAATACTAAAAAAATTACGATTGAGGAGGCCAAAAGCCTGTTACCAGAAAAGACCGCAACGGCTATCTCCATTGTTTCGCTTTCAAAACCCTTATCGGTAAAAGCCTCTATAAACGGCCCCTTAAGCAAGGGCGACCCATTGGTGAATATTGAATGGGAAACACAGGAACAAAACACGGTTACCACGCCCTTTTTTATTTTTGAAGATTGCAATTTTACGGGTGGTTATACCAACGAATTGATAACCGGGTTACCGCGAAAAGATCCCAATTCGCGTATTTACCTCCACGGGTTCAGCGGCAGTTGGGCAGGCATTCCGCTAACTTCAGAAAACATTTATATTTATAACCTTTTCGTGCCAAAGATCAACCTCGACCTCCATTCCAATTTTCAGCTTTCAGCATTAAATAAGTTGCTGCAGAGCCAGTCGATCAGTTTATTAGAAGGCACCGGTAAGCTGAACGTTATTTACTCGGGCCCGCTTATCGAAAACGACAATACTAATACCACTATTAACGGAAGTCTTACCATGAATGATGGGTTGATCAATTATTTGCCCCGAAATATTACGCTCAAAAATTGCATCGGCACTATACAGTTTAAAAATACCGACGTATCGGTAGATAATCTTAGCTGCAGGGTACAAGGCAGTCATATTGTAATGAATGGTCAAATAAAAAATATGCTGGCGCTTATCGCCAATAGTCCTGGTAAAATATCGCTCGACTGGAAAGTATTTTCTCCTAACCTTGATGTTGCTGATATCACCCTTCTCTTAAAAAAGCGAAAAACCGTAGCTGCCCGTTATTCTTCAAAAAATAAGCTTGGCCCGGTAGCGCGGCAAATAGATAATATGCTGGAACAATCAAATGTTCGCCTGGATTTTTCGGCGGACAAACTGGTATTTAGAAAATTTGTAGCGACCGATATTCAATCCCTGATAATTATGGAACAGGATAACTGGCACTTACAAAATATTAAATTAAAATGCGGGGGCGGAGCAATACAGCTAAAGGGGCGCCTTAATGGTAAAAGCAATGAAGTACAGACGCTGATGCTGGCAGCGAATATTGAAAATACAAACGTAAAAAGCCTGATGTATGCCTTTGAAGATTTTGGCCAGGATGGAATTTCGTACAAGAACCTGGGGGGCAATTTAACCAGCAGGGTTAATGTAACCATGGATATTGACCGCAACCTGCAGGCAAAGCCATCAAATATGAATGGCGAGGTAATATTTTCTATTAAACAGGGCGTATTGTCGAATTATGAACCTTTGGCCAAGATTCAAAAATTTATCTTCAAAAACAGGGACTTCAATGATATACGATTTGCTGAATTGAAAGACCGGTTCGTAATAAAAGGTAAAGACATTATTATAAACAGGATGGAAATTCAATCAACTGCGCTGACCCTTTTTGTAAAAGGCGTTTTTAATATGCAGGGTAATACCGACATCAGCATACAGGTGCCGCTAAGCAATTTAAAAAAACGCGGCGATGATTATAAACCGACAAATATTGGGGCTGATGAAAAGGCAGGTGCAAGCATTTATTTGAGAGGGAAACCAGGAGACGATGGAAATATTAAGTTCAAACTAGACTTGTTTAAAAAGCTGAGAAAAGATGAAAAAACTACAACCGAGTAGATTTTTTAAACCGGGTCGTCATGCTAAATTTATTTCAGCATCTCCTGGAAAACATCTTCAAAAAATATCCAGGGGATACCGGGTCAGGCCCGGCATGACGTCTAAAACAAATGCCATTCACCAGAGCCGTCACATGGAAAGCAACCAATGTACCGCCCTTTCTCATTTAGGAGAAGGGGAAGGGGGGGATAAGGCTTCAGCATCCCCTGGAAAACACCCCTCGGGAATTATTCTATAGCCGATAGGGAAGATATGAAGCATGGAAATCAACCAATGTTCCGCCACTTCTCATTTAGGAGAAGGGGAAGGGGGGATGAGGATTCAGCATCCCCTCGACAAC
>JBBRCW010000232.1:0-11295 GCA_038204535.1 Chitinophagales bacterium
CCTTTGATGGGCACTCCCTGCTCAATAAACCTCTCTACAATAGCCCTGGCCCCAAAACAAGTGGCTTCAGCAATCGCCCTAAACATTTCGGGGGCACCCGATGCCAGATGCAACCCTGTGATCGCGCCTTTTAAGGATTGATCCGCATCGGGGGTACGACGGCCGTTTAACCAGTCAATCGCCAATTCAGCGCTTACTGTCACCTCTATTTTTTCGGCCTGGCGGCTTAGTTCAGGAATAATATTATCAACAGCTTCTTCCACCAATTTATCAATCGTTTCCTTATCAACTATTGTTGACTGAGCAAGCAGGTTGCGTAAAGGCCAGGCTAATACATTCTTAAACCATGCATAGGCATCGCCAAAGGCAGACTGGCCCGCTTCAAGACCTATCATACCCGGAATAACAGACCCAGGCACCTGGCCGCAGATACCGCCGACCAGTGTATCGCCCACTTCGCTTACGGGCGCTACCAGCATGTCGCAGGTGGAGGTTCCCATTACTTTACTAAGATGATAGGGCTCAATCTGCCCGCCCACGGCGCCCATGTGGGCATCAAAAGCGCCTACGCCGATTATTACATCAGAAGGCAAACCGAGTTTATTGGCCCACTCGTTACTAATAACGCCCACCGATTGATCGGCCGCATAAGTATCTTTAAAAAGCCTTTCGGTAAATCCCTTTAAAAGCGGATCTAAGGTTGCGAAAAATTCATCCGGCGGTAATCCGCCCCACTCTTTTGCCCATAAAATTTTATGGCCTGCCGCGCAAACGCCTCTTTTCATTTGCTGCACATCTGTGCCGCCAGTCAATAAAAAAGGTATCCAGTCGCAATGTTCTACAAAAGAATAAATATTGTTTCTTACGCTTTCATCCTCCCTTAATACATGCAACAGCTTTGCCCAAAACCACTCAGACGAATAAATTCCTCCAATAAACTGCAGGTAATTGGTATCAAAACTTTTTGCGTGCTCATTTATCTGGGCGGCCTCTTTTACTGATGTATGATCTTTCCATAAAACAAACATTGCATTGGGATTGCTTTCAAAACCTGGCAAAAGCGACAACGGCGTACCTGACTTATCTACTGCCACCGGCGTAGAACCCGTTGTATCAACAGATATCGCCTTAATGTTTGCTGCAACAGAAGGCCCTGCCTTTTCAATACAGCTTTTAACGGTTGCTTCCAAACCCTCTACATAATCCAGCGGATGCTGGCGAAACTGACTGGCAGAAGCATTACAATATAATTGCTGTTTCCATCTTGGATAATAAAAAACAGAAGAAGCAACTTCGTTGCCATTCGCGGTATCGACTATAATGGTTCTTACAGAATCAGATCCGTAATCTACTCCAATCACATATTTTTCAGGTTGGCTCATAAAAATTACTGTGCGTTTATTGTAATCTGTTTTTGGGTTTGGTAAACTTTATTTGATGAGACAGATACAGTACCAGTTATCTCTTTCAAAAAAAATGAAGACATTAGTTATGAAAGGAAGGGAAACCTTCCCTTCATAACTCAATATAAATTTTCGGGGATGGTTTTACTTTCCTCTTCTTGCTATAACTTTTTTGGCAGCTTCAACTATATGTTTGGCATCCAATCCATATTTTTCCATCAATTGCGCGGGGGGTCCGCTTTCGCCAAATGAATTGTTTACACCAATCATTTCTACAGGCGAAGGCAGATTACGGCTAAGCACCTGGCAAACCGCATCGCCCAGGCCACCGTTTAACTGGTGTTCTTCGGCAGTAACGGCACAACCGGTTTTTTCTACTGATTTAAGGATGGCCTCCATATCTAATGGTTTAATGGTATGCAGGTTAATGATCTCTGCATCAATTCCCTCAGCTGCCAGTATTTCGCCGGCCTGTATCGCTTCCCAAACCAGGTGGCCGGTGGCAAAAATGCTCACATCTTTTCCTTCGTTCACCATCCAGGCCTTGCCTATTTCAAACTTTTGATCCGCCTCAGTAAATATGGGCATAACGGGGCGACCGAAGCGCAGGTAAACAGGGCCTTCGTAATCAGCTACTGCAATGGTGGCCGCTTTGGTTTGATTATAATCGCAAGGATTAATGACCGTCATTTCGGGCATGGCACGCATCATGGCCAGGTCTTCCAAAATCTGGTGGGTAGCGCCATCTTCGCCCAGTGTAAGACCGGCATGCGAAACGGCAATCTTTACGTTCGTTCCGGAGTAAGCAATACTTTGACGTATCTGGTCGTACACTCTTCCCGATCCAAAATTAGCGAAAGTAGTAGCATATGGTATAAAACCGCTTAGCGCAAGACCGGCGGAAACGCCCATCATATTTGCCTCGGCTATGCCGCATTGTATAAATCTCTCCGGATTTTCTTTAATAAATGTATCCAGCTTTAAGGAAGCCACCAGGTCGGCACAAAGCGCCATTACCTTAGGATTGGTTCTGCCTAATTCGGCTATACCGGCGCCAAAACCAGAGCGGGTATCTTTTTTTTCGGTAAACGTATATTTCTTCATGTAAAGTAAAAATTGTGCGTGATGAATGGTGAATGGTCAATTGTGAAAAGTGAAAAGGAAAATATTTCCTTCTGACTTCTGCAAAAATTGATTAGTAATCGCCCAGCGTTTCGGGCAATTGGTTTAATGCGGTTTCCAATTGTGCATCGTTAGGTGCAGCGCCATGCCATTTGTGGGTTCCCATCATATAATCCACCCCATAACCCATTTCGGCTTTCATTAAAATAATTACGGGCTTTTTCCTGCCTGTCTTTTCTTTGGCCTCGGCAAGTGCATCCAGCACACTTTGCATATCGTTGCCCTGCGATAATTCGACTGTGTCCCAGCCAAACGCTTCGTATTTTGCCTTCAGATCGAGGTTGTTCATTACCTTATCGGTTGGCCCGTCAATTTGTTGGCCGTTCCAGTCAATGATAGCGATAATATTGTCTAATTGGTGATGCGCACAAAACTGGACGGCTTCCCATACCTGGCCTTCCTGCTGCTCGCCATCACCCATTAAAATATAAAGGGTGTGATCGTCTTTTTTTAGTTTTTTGGCAATGGCCGCACCGGCAGTAACCGATAAACCCTGGCCTAATGAACCAGATGCTATGCGAATACCCGGCAGGTGCTCATGCGTTGCGGGGTGCCCCTGCATACGGGAATTAATTTTACGAAATGTGCTCATTTCGCTTTTCGGGAAATAGCCTTTGTGGGCCAAAACCGAATAAAACACCGGGGAGATGTGGCCATTGGACAAGAAAAACAAATCTTCATCTTCGCCCGACCGGTTAAATTTTATAAATCCATCTTCCCCTTTTTCGTCCCTGATATCCATTACCTGGAAATAAAGGGCCACTAATAAATCGGTACAGCCCAGCGAACCACCCGGATGCCCTGATTGTACTGCATGCACCATGCGAACAATATCGCGGCGTACTTGTGATGCCGTATCGTTTAATACATTCATCTCTGTTTGCATATCGATCATTGTAAATATTTTTTTTAAAACCAACTTTGCTGTTAATAATAAGATTGAAAGCAGCGGTTAGACCTCAAGCGCCTTATGCAGCGCCCATAGCTTCACTACATTTTTTTGGCATCTTCCAAAAACTTAGCAAGGCCAATGTCGGTCAAAGGATGTTTTAGTAATGCAAGAATTGAATCCAAAGGACAGGTGCAAACGTCTGCTCCCGCTTCGGCGCATTGAATAATATGATTGGCATTACGAATAGATGCCGCCAGCACTTCGGTCTTAAACTTCTGGATTTCAAAAATATTGGCGATCTGCGCTATCAACTGAACACCATCCCAGCCGCTGTCGTCTATCCGGCCAATAAAAGGTGAAACATAACTGGCGCCTGCTTTTGCAGCCAATATGGCCTGGCCGGCGGAAAAAATCAACGTGCAGTTGGTTTTTATACCGTTATCGGCAAACCATTTGATCGCCTTTATACCATCTTTAATCATGGGCACCTTTACAATAATGTTTGGGTGGATGTCCGCCAGTTTTTTGCCTTCCTCCACTATAGTAGCAAAATCGGTCGATAAAACTTCGGCGCTGATATCACCCTCTACTAACTCACAAATGGCTTTATAATGTTTTGCTATTGCCGCTTCTCCTTTAATTCCTTCTTTTGCCATTAAAGTTGGATTGGTTGTAACACCGTCCAGAATACCCAGGTCGTTTGCCTCTTCAATTTGGGCAAGATTTGCGGTATCAATAAAAAATTTCATGTTTTTGGTTTGGTTTTGATCAATAATATAATGTTAGGGAATGGAAAAGTTTTGATTTTAAGGCATAACAGACACCTTGTATGATGTGGTGGTTGTAAATTTTTCTCCGGATTTTAAAACAACAGAAGGAAATTGAGGTTTATTTGGAGAGTCGGGAAAATGTTGGGTTTCAAGACAGAAAGCAGTACGCTTGTTTATAGCAGTGCCCGCATTCGTTTTAAAGGTGCCATCTAAAAAATTACCCGTATAAAACTGGATGCCCGGCTGATCGGTAAAAACTTCCAGCTTGCGGCCGCTGGATGAATCAACAACAGTTGCAGCAAGTTGTATATCCGTTCCCTTTTTATTTAATACATAGTTGTGGTCATACCCCCCATCAACCTGGTCAATACGGGCGCCAATTTTTTCTGGTGTTGTAAAGTCGAAAGGTGTTCCCTTAACTGGCTTTAATTCACCAGTGGGTATTAAAGTGGCGTCAACCGGAGTGTATTTGTCGGCATCAATTTGAACAACATGATCTAAAATGGTATTTGTAACGTCGCCGGTAAGATTAAAATAACTGTGATTGGTTAAATTCAGCACGGTTGATTTATCGGTTTCGGCATTGTAGACGATCTGTAATTCATCATCATCCGATAAAGTAAATTTCACCGTTACTTTCAGGTTGCCGGGATATCCCTCTTCGCCATCTTTGCTTAAATAGCTGATTTGCAGTGAAGGATCGCTTTCTGTTATTGCAGCTGCATCCCAAACCACTTTATCAAAACCTTTGAGTCCACCGTGCAAATGATTTTTTCCGTTGTTGGCCGCCAATTCATATGTTTTACCGTCGAGGGTAAATTTAGCATCGCCAATGCGGTTGCCATAACGGCCAATAGTAGCGCCAAAATAAGGAGGTTTCGCCTGGTAACCGGAAAGGCTATCAAATCCCAATACGATATTGCTCTTCGCGCCTGCTTTTTCCGCAGTAACCCACGATGTTATGGTGCCGCCATAATTAGATATCTTAACCTGGCTTCCTTTACTATTAGTAAGTGTAAAAATATAAACCTTTTTACCGTCCGCCTCGCCCCAATCGGCCTGCGAAATACCTTTTTTTTGCATAGTGTCGTTTTGAGTTGAAGTTTGGTTGGAATTGTTACCGCATGAACTTACCATAGCGGCTAAAAGAATTGTAAGAGGGAGAAACCCGGTTATTTTTTTCATATAGCGTATTTAAGATGATCTGCCGTTTAGGGTGGCAAAGTAAAAGAATAATTGTCAAAACGACACGTAATTTTTATGTTTTGGAAAGATATATTTATTTTGTAAATAAAAACAACCCGCAAAATACTGACTATGAACTTTGAGCGATAAAAAAATATTTTGGCAAGTCTTAAGATACCGTTTTCGGTTAATATGCCAACCAAAACATACAAATTAAATAAATGCCGTTTCCTTTTAACTGGCATTAAATAATAGAAGATTTATCAGCTTTGGGTCTAATGATGCGGAAAAACTATATTAGTCGGGCGAAGCGGATGGCCAATCATTGGTCCAAAGCAATTTTCTGGTAATCAGTTTTGATTTTCCCCTGTCGTGGGCGTCATAACCATGAAACAACATAATATCATCCTCTCCTACTTTGACCACTGCATTAGGGCCTGCTCCGTGCCAGTCGGCATTTCCTTCCAAAACCAGCGTGCCGCCGCCCTGGGCCATGGACTTACCCGACATATCTGCATAAGGTCCGTTAATATGCTCACTTCTGCCAACCATTATTTTATAGGTGCTCTTTTCGCCGCGACAGCAATAGTCAAACGAAACAAACAGGTAATAATAATTGCCATGCCGGTAAATAAAAGGCGCTTCAATAGCGGCATCGCCAGCCAGCGTATCAGCCAATTGAAACGACCTGTTTCTTGATGCCAGCGTAAACCATCTTTCGGGTTCGGCCACGCCGTCCATGGTTTTGTTAAGCTTAACCATTTTTATACCATTCCAAAAAGAACCAAACGTAAGCCAGGGTGTTTGGCTTTCATCAATAACCAGGTTAGGGTCGATGGCGTTCCACATATCCCTGCCCGGCACCGATTGAATGACCTTGCCGTGATCGGTCCATTTGAATTCGGGTGATTTTGGATCGAGCGTTTTATTGGTGGCCAAACCAATGGCTGAAGTGTTTTTGCCAAAGGCCGAGACTGAATAGTACAGGTAATACTCACCATTATGAAAACTGATATCGGGCGCCCAGATATGCCCTTTGAACCCGGGAATTAACTGCACCGCCCATTGGGGGGCCGGGCTGAATACCGGCGCCTGCCTGATCCAGTTTTTCATATCGGGCGATGAAAAGACCGTTATACCCGGCCCGGTGCAAAAAATATAAAAATTGCCATCCTGCTGTATCATTACCGGGTCGTGAACCGGAATGGGATTGGCAACAGGCTGGGGCGTTATTAATGATTTCAGGCCCTTCAATGTTGCCAGCGACCTGTCGGCCAATGAACTCATTAATATTACCAGGCTTAAAAAAGCGGCCGAACTGCTGGCTGAAGGCAATTACAAAATTTACGAAGTAGCCGACATGGTCGGATATTCATCTCAAAACAACTTTGGCCGCAATTTTATGAAGCAATTTGGCATGACCCCTACCGATTACCAGGCCATGATGCATGAGCAGAAAAAATAGTTAATGGCTCCATTATTCGTTACATTAACAATTACGTCATAATAAGTCTATCCTCTTTAATAAGAGCAGCTTTTTTAGAATGAAACAAATATTTTAATTTTTATACCAATAGCAACACCACCGACAGTAAAACGCCTGCTGCGGTAAAATAAAGACCTTTCTTAAATATGGTGGTGTCGGGCATAAACATCCAGAAAGAAGACAGCACAAAAAATAATAAGGAAGCGCCAAAAAATATATTCAGGTAAAACAACGGTTGTTTGGTGCTGGCTTTATGAAGGTGCGTTAGTTTCTCCAATACAGGCGGTAACGATTTTTCAGTGTATTTTACTTCGCCGGTGGCTTTATTATAGGTGCCTTGCTTAAAACTGACGATCGGCCCGTTTTCTGACTCTGCCTTTAATTCGCGTACCCGTATCGCCTTACCCACCTCTTCCATAGGCATATCTGGCGATAAGGTTTTCTGTTTTTGTTTTTCCTGTTTCAGAAAATCTGTTTCGCGAAAAATGAGCACCACGCCGCTAATGGCATAAACGGCCATAATACCTGCCAGGAAGAAACCGAGGTAGCGATGATAGATTCTCATTTGGTTTCTGACTGTTGCTTTCTTTGCCATTCCATTTATATTTTAAGTTGGCAAAGAGAACAAACAATGCCGATAGTTGCCTGTCGAAAACGGGAAAAAATTGAACAACTATTTATACTACCAGAAATTGTTTGAAGAAAAACATCACCGTTATTGTTTCGCTACATTTGTTGCAACAGGCAAATATGAATAAAACAAACAAAAAACCCCCGCTCGATATTATTAACATGGTTCTGGAAGAATGTATTCTTGCATATCCCATATCGTCGTTTATCATTAGCTTGTATAAACAATACCAGGAACGTGGCAGCCTAAGCAAAAAGCAATTACAGGGGTTGTATGGCAAAGCTTCACTAATAAAAGAGCTGGCCCCCGGCAAGCTGGCCGGCATAGAGGCCATCATTAAGAAAATGCCTACCCGCGATAAATCTGAACTTCCCGTACCAAAACCAATGTTTGAAAAGGATGAAGAATTGGGCGCCATGCTGAATACCATTCTGTTTATGTTTCCCGAACACAAACGCATCCTTTTTCTAAAAACTAAATATGATAACAATGAGGTGCTGGCTGCGACCGAAACAGATGATGTGAAAAGGATATTGAAGCTTGTGGAAAAAAAGCAGGGATCATAGAACCACCCTTTTCACCCTTGATGGAGTAAGATAATAATTCAATGTCAATAACTTGGGGAATTCGTCATCCTAAGTGTTTAAATTTTGGTTCCCAAAAAAGTTCTTTGAAAATGACACAGCATAAAGCGTCTGATTTCGAAGCGTCCTTTATCCAAAAATCGAACTGTTACCAGCCCGTAAACCAGCCTGCAAAAGTTTCCCCGCCTTTTAAAGGAGGGGACCGAATGTTTTTATAACTTGTTATAAAAACATTCAGGGGTGGTTAATCTGCAGCACATGAAAAATGTCGTCTTTAATAACATACCCGAAGTTATTGAACTGTAAAGTGAAGATCAATTTGGGTATTGAGAAAGATTGTATTAAAAGAAATTATCTAAAAAGTATGAGAATAAAAATGATCCGGTTTGATAACAAGCGGGTGTTTGAATATATCGCCTGGGTGATAGAAAAAATTAAAGCGGAGTATTACCACCCCTGCTTTTATGCTGCGCATAAAATCGGTCCCCTCCTTAAAAAAGGAGGGGAAACCATTATCATGAAGTCTTACTTTACATAAGCCTATTAATCACGTTGTTTGCGAATGTGTCATTGGCAACTTGTTTCAGGATATCCTGGAAAATATCAGGTGAGATACTGGGGATGCTGAAATGAATTCAGCATGACGGGTTGTTTTAAATGAATTTCTTTGTTTAAGTAAATGACATTGGGTGATAATTGCCCTTTATCCAAAAAGAGGTCACTGTTCGGCTGGCACATCGCAACCAATTTTTTGTCGCAACTTTAATCTTTGTTACGCAGGTGCAGCGCACCCAAATATTTGTAGAACATCTTCAGCACAACGTTCATTAGGTGCAGAGCACCGTAATATTTTGATATAAACACAGACAGCAAAATGTTAAGCCCTTTTAATTGATATTTCGGTGCGCATCACCTATGATTGTCCTTCAATTTTATTTGCTACAAATATTATGGTGCGCTGCACCGAAAAGTAAACTTGGGAGTCCATTGTTGCAGAAGAAAACCTCATATGCCTGGCTGTTTTAGATACTGCTTTATAAGGATATAAAAAAAGGCCGTCATCAAATTTGCATTTGAGACGGCCTATAGTGGTTTTACCTTTTTAAAAAGTTATTCCGGTTTAAGAAACCCGCAACCTGAATAATTGGAAGAGGTTGAAATTCCAGACCCGGGCCCTGCTTTTACATTTATTCCGTTTAAATTTAAATTTTAGCAGCGTAAATGGACTGCTGAAGTCTGGTGGTGCCATATAATTATCTCCCAGGTAAATACGCCCTATTCTGTTGGTAAATGCCGGTTCTGCGGAGGTTACAACCTGCGCATTAGGATAAGCTATATACAACCCTTCGGCCATTTTTACCGGGGCAAATGCTGACTCATTTTCTTTGCCAGATGCTTTTGGATAAGCGATATAAGGCTTGCCTCTTAATTTGTTGACTAATACCCTGTCTTCTGCTGTATCCACTACTATATTGTTTCTTTTAGGGCGTGCTATAAACATCCCTTTATTATTATTAATTGTGTTCATTTTCTTTCGTTTTAATTGTAACTAAATGGTGTTGCTCATTTTTAATGATCTAAAAAATTTTTAGGTTAACCAATTTGTTTGGTTTTTTGAGCAAGCAACGTCGTTCCAAATCCCAGCAAGGCAATCACAATAAAAGATATTCGAAGGCTGGTTAATTCAGCTATAAAACCTATTACAGGCGGACCAACCAAAAAACCCAGGAAGCTAATGGTTGAAACGGCTGCCAATGCGGCACTGGCAGACATATTAGTTGATTTTCCGGCTAGCCCAAAAACAATTGGAACTACCGAAGAGACACCGAAACCTACGAGTAAAAAACCTACTGTTGCAGTAACAATATTTGGTAATATAACCGCAGTTAAAAGACCACTGGCAATTAATATGCCACTCAATTGTAAGATTCTAATTACCCCAAATTTGGTTACCAGCCAGTCTGCCACAAAACGGCCTGTGGCCATTGTGCTCATAAAAGCTACATAACCCAGCGTTGTTAATGCAACCGGAGATTGAACTACATTTTGATAATACACACCGCTCCAGTCTGCCATAGCTCCTTCGCATACCATAACGCAAAAACCGATCATTCCTAATAAAAAGATCCTTTTATCGGGGCGAACAAACAGTGACTTTTTTTCAGCGGACTGGGTGTTATCGTTCGGTATCGTATGACGGTAAGCCGCCCAAACCAAGAGACCCGTTACAATACAGATAATCGTAAAATGGATCAATGGCGACATGGCGGCAGATACAAACAGGGTTCCAATTAATGCACCTGTAAATCCGGCCATACTCCATACACCATGAAACGATGCCATGATTGATCGTCCATAAATATTTTCAACCGTTACAGCCTGCGTGTTCATGGCTATATTTAACAGGTTTGCCCAAACGCCAAATACGAATAGTGACAATGCCAATTGGACGGCGCTCCCGGAAACAGCCAATAAAATAAGTGTTAAGGGATATAATAGTGCGCCGGTTATAATCAATGCCCTGCTTCCAAATTTTGAAACCAAAGTGGCTGAAATAGGTAAACTGACCATTTGACCCACAGGTAAGGCGAATAAAATCAACCCGAGGCCTGCATCGCTTAAGTGAAGGCTCGTTTTTATATCCGGTATACGGCTTGCCCAGGTGGCAAACGTTATACCTGCTACAAAGAAAAAGGCACTGATGGCTATCCTGTAAATCTTTGTATTAATATTTAATGCTACTTCCATAATTATCAATTTAATGCTCAAAAAACTTGTCTTTCCCCATCCCCTTCTCCCTTTTAAACAAACCTTTTTGTTCTAAAAAAAGGAAAAGCCTGCTATTGAATGGTAGCAGGCAATCGTTTATAAATTTTTTAAGCGTTGTTTTCTTTTATCTCAATTTTTCAATTGGTTTTTATAAAAAATAAAAATTCGTTCTATGGCTGTGAACGTTTGCTTTTTAATTAACCCCTTTTTCAAAAACCATACCGGTTAAATAAATTGCCTCGTATATATAAACAAGCTTTTAATTACTTGCTCTATAAAAATTGAACGTTCATTTTCTAATGGCTATCCATTATAACGCAAAAGTATGCCAATTGTTTAAACGTTTAAACAATTTAATGATTGTTAACAATTCCTTCATTTACAGTAGCTAAT
>JBBRCW010000233.1:0-11275 GCA_038204535.1 Chitinophagales bacterium
CGCTGGCAGGGGCTTCCCTTCTATGGTTACCGGTTTGTTTACCTCAAAAACGGTGGCCTCGTTTGCGCCGGTACGCCATACTTTTCCATAGGGGGCAATGTCTTTTCCAATCGTTCTTCCTTTTACCGACGGCTGGCTATAGTCGATTGTAATAGTTATACCATTATCGGTTGTTTCTGCAACTTTTGCAGGGGGACTGGGCCTTTTCGATTTGTCGGATGATGTATTACATCCAAAAATATTTAAAAAGAAAATGACCAAAAAGGCTGGCATTAAAAATTTTTTCATGGCAATAAAATTTACATTTTTGGGTTCGAATTTGGATCCTTCTAAATTTCAGTAGTTATTATAAGGATGTTATTTCCTTTGAGTAACACAGGTATTCAGGTTCAATTCGTTCAATTTTCTTTAATAAATTGGGAACCACTTGCCTGGGCAGTGCACGTTACCACCAGGTCGTTTATACAAACATGGGGCGGTAACGAGGCGCAATACCAGGCGATATCTGCAACATCTTCTGCCAATAATGGTTTAAATCCCTGGTAGGTTTGCCGGGCTTTGTCGTTATCGCCTTTAAAGCGTACAATAGCAAATTCAGTATCGGCTGCACCCGGGTGTATGGCGGTCACTTTTATTTTATGCTCTAACAGATCGATACGCATCGATTTGCTGATTGCATCAACGGCAAATTTACTGGCGCAATAAACATTGCCATTTTCGTACACTTCTTTACCCGCTATGGAACCCATATTTATTATGTGTCCTTCCTTTCTTTTTGTCATTAATGGGATAATGGCTTTACTAACATATAACAAGCCTTTTACGTTGGTGTCGATCATGGTATCCCAGTCATCTACATTTCCCTCATCAATATGGTCGCGGCCAAGCGCTAATCCGGCATTATTTATTAGAACATCTATATCCTGCCATTCTTTGGGCAGGTTGTTTAAATGCTGAAAAACCTGGTTTCTATTCCGAACGTCAAACACCAGGCTCAAAACCCTTACCAGGTGCTCATCCCTTAATTCATCGGCCAGCGCATGAAGCACGTCTGATCTTCTGCCGGTAATAATACAATTCCAATGTTTTGATGCGAATTTTTCGGCGATCGCTTTTCCAAACCCCGAAGTAGCGCCTGTGATCATTACAATTTTTTCCATAGTTGGTAAAGGTAAGGAGCAGGCAAAAGCAAAAACGGGTAAGTTTTAATTAGTGAACAGTGAATAATGAACAGTGAACAGTGAATAATGAATAGTGAATAATGAATAGTGAACAGTGAACAGTGAATAATGAATAGTGAATAGTGAACAGTGAATAGTGAATAATGAATAATTGAAAAGTGAATAGTGAACAGTTGTGCATTTTTGAATGACTCGCAAAGGCGCAACGAAAAGCATTGGCAAGACATGAAGGAGATCAGGACAAACTTTGCGCCTTTTGCTCTTTTTGCTCCTTTTCTCTTTTTGCCTGTTTGACTGGCGTTAGCCGGGCTGGCGTGAAATTTTTATAAACTACATGCATCGTTCAGCATTCAACCCTGACTACCGTATTAAAACTACCGTTCCCTTTTTTACTATTTTTTTGTCCAGGTAATCAGTCGCAGATACAGAAAAAACATAGGTGCCGCTGGCTTGCGGCATTCCGCCAAAGGTTCCATCCCAGCCTTGCCCCTGTTCGGATGTGCTGTATAACATTTGACCCCAGCGGTTGTATATCCTGAAATATTCTACACTTTTCATGCCTACTGCAAGGGGCTTCAGCACATCGTTTCGGCCGTCGCTATTTGGCGTAAAGGCAGTGGGAATAAAAATTTCGGGGCCTGTTTTAAATACTTTCACGTTTATGTCGTCCGTTGCATAACAACCTTCTGGCACACTTACTCTAACTACATAGCGCAAAGTCCCGATTTCGGTTCCCAGGGTTATTATGGGATCGGCAATGTTTGGATTGGTCATGCCAAACGCCGGCGACCATTGATAAACGGATCCCCCTGTCGCATTTAGCTGCAGCGGCTGATTGGCCACAACAACCGTATCATTTCCTGCAAAGGCTTTTATTGGGGGTACAACCTTTACAATAACTGTGTCTCTAAATGGTTTGGGGCATCCCAGCGTATCGTAACAGGTTAAAATATAAGAGGTGGTTTGCGAAGGGCCGGCCACTGGAGACAGCGAATTGCCAAATTGCAGCGAATTGGCAGGCAACCAGTTAAATGATGAACCCACAATGCTTCCGGTTAATTGAATGGTGTTACCGAAACAGATGGAAGTATCAATACCCGCATTGGCTAAAGGATAGGGAGCCACTTTAATATCAATAAAATCCGATGCCTGGCATTTTCCCAGGTTTACAGTTAAATAATAGCGGGTAGAAACCAACGGGCGGACAAAAGGATTTCGTGCCGCCGAATTAGCAACACCCAAAGTTGGAGACCACGCATATTGTAGCCCCTGCGAAACCGGAAATAATTGTAAGGAGTCGTTCAGGCAAATAGCGGAATCTGCCCCTGCGTTCACCGTAATAAAATCAAGAACATTTACCTTGATGGTGTCCTTTGAAATACACCCGTTTTCATTTAGGGTAACTATATAACTGGTGGTGGTCTTGGGATAGACCATCGGGTTGGCGCTATTACCTGATATAATATTATAATTGGGAGTCCAGCTAAAATTACCAGTACCGGTAGCCTGCAAAGGAAGCGTATCAATGCTGCAGATAAGGGTGTCTTTAAACGGTAGTTTTAAAAGGGGCACATCTAAAACAGTCACTTGTTTGGTAACCGTATCAATACAGCCCTTACTGTTTTGCGCTATTAACTGCACGCTATGGGTAGAAAGCCCCGGAAATTTATAAGAGGGATTTTTTATCAGCGATGTATCGGCATTTGTGGACAAGTCTCCAAAATCCCACCGCCATTTATTTACAACCCCATAGGTGGTAGTGGTTTTATCAGTAAACTGAAATGGGTTGAGGTAGCAGCTGCCTGTAACCGAAAAGTCGGGTTTAAAGCCAGGGTAAACATAAACGACGGAAGTAGAAGAATCGGCGCAGCCGCTGGGGCTTTGCACAACCAGCTTTATTTTAAAAATTCCGGTGTCGCTATAAGTGTGGGTTGGTGTTGGACTGGTAGAGGTATTGTTAGCGCCAGAAGCCGGATCGAAAAATTGCCAATAATAACTTGAAATGTTTGATGAGGTTGACAGGTTTTCAAACGTATATGCATTGCTTTTACATACGGTCGGGTAGCCTGGCTGGGGCAATTTGGCCTCAGTTACAGTGCAGTCGCCAATCTTTAATGTAAAATCTTTTCTATGCGTGCTTACCAGCTTTCCCTGCTTATATTCTGAAACGCAAACATTAATTACATAAGAACCGGCAAATGGTGCTGTGCCGGAAATAATACCACTTTTTGGGTCGATGGACACTTCGGGACCCAAAGGTAAAAATCCGGAAGTATTGCCTGCATAATTGATGGTGCCATAAGGTGGATTAGAGGGCGTGATAGCACCAGCATCAATAGCGGTGCCGCCATTAAAGGCCGCACAAAATGAATAAGCCAGCGAATCGTTGTCGGGGTCGGTGGCGCTGAAATCGAGATTAAATTTAAGGTCTTTGCAAACCAGCGTAGTATCTTTTAGAGAAAAAACGGCACTGCTGTTAACTACGGCATTCGCCCCCGAAGTAGGCGGAATTTCAGCGGAATAAGTAGCCCCTACCGAACTGCCAGAAATATTGATGATGCCATTGGTACGGCAACAGGTTTGGAAAGAAATAACATAACCAACAGCGGAATTTGGCAGATCTGTAGTTAATGTAAAATAACCCACCTGGTAACAAACCTGCGGTGCATTTACAATACAGGCGCTGGGTTTGGTAAGCGATACCTGGTCAAGTTTAGTTCTTTGCACATCTGATTGCGTAAATAGCGATGCCGGGACTGAATTTTGAAAAACACCCAGCCTGACGCTGCTGGGCATTGCGGAAATCTGGGCCCCGCCAGGACCGGTTGGCGGATTACATTCTCTAAAAAGACGGAGGGTTATCTCGTATTTTGAGCTATTGGCGGCTGCACCGGCTCCAATATATTTATAGTACATTTCACCACCGGCTATATGCCCGGCATAAACCAGGCAATAATTAATCAACAGCGAAAAAAGAATAATCAGTTTCTTCATTTCTACATTACGCATACCATCCTGAGTAATTTTCGACCGGATTAGCTGCATTTTTTTTATTTTACCTACAGAAGTGAAAGTACGAAACTTCATTTCACGCCAATATACCACGTAGTAAATTAACAAATGCTGAAATAACTTTTCAAACTGCCCTGCAGAAAATAAAGCCTTTTAAATTTGAAAAACGTCTATCCGAAACTGAGGTGTAAAGTCCACTGCAGTCCATTTCCCGAAGAATTTCAAAAACATAGCATGCTCGTCAATAAGTCCCGGCTACCTCTTGTATGAATCTTACAATATGCCGGTTAAACTGTTCCGTTGCCTCGTACATGCCCATGTGGCCCACATCCTTTAAAATATGCATGTAAGAAACTTTTGGCAAATGAACCTGCTCCAACAGATCGTTTAAAGGAGCTGCCACATCTTCTGATCCTATTATAAACAAAACCGGCACCTTGCTTTCGGCTAATACAGCCGTGCGGTCGGGACGGTCTATCATAGCATTATAATATTGTATCAATGCCTCCGTAGTAAAATTTTTGCCTTTTTCAATTAAAGTCGCAACATTTTCGGGACTGCTTTTTTTGGAGGCCACGGAAAACAGATTTGGAATGGTGTTTTTTAAAAAAGTGTATGCGCCATATTGTTGTATTATTTCAATCCCTTTTTTTCGTGCTTCTTTTTTTTCGGGGCTGTCGGCAAATGCGGTTGAATGTAACAAGCCGAAGCCGGTCAGCGTTCCGGGGTATTTTTCAGCAAAAGCAAGCGTTATATAACCGCCCATACTGTGGCCCAAAACAGTTGCCTTGTCAATTTTTAAATGGTTCAGCAAGGCGAATAATACTTCGGCATAATCATTCATGGTAATGATTTCATTACCGGAAGAATGCAGCAGTTGTGATTGGCCGCTGCCGGGAAGGTCGGGCAAAATCAGTTGGCAATATTGAGAAAGATCCGCTGCCTGGTCTTTCCATATATCGCTGTCTTCGCCAAAGCCGTGCAGCAATATTACAGGATGCCCTTTGCCGGTGATCGTGTAAGAAATCAATGTATCATTATATTGAAAGCCGGTTTGCATATGTTAGATGTCTTGTGGTTTACAGGATTTGAAAGTATTCAAAAAATTTTATTTTAGAAAGGTAAATATGAGGGGTGCATTTCAAAATGTCGCATAAAACATGCGTTCGTATTTGCGAGTCTTGCGTTCCGATAGTTATCGGAAGCGAAGCAACTCCCGGTAATTCGTCAACCTAATTATGCAGGGGATTGCTTCCCCGCCAGAAGAAGCGGGGCAGGCTTGGGCCTGCCAAGGACACATTTTTAGTCTGATTGAATTATGGTTCGCCATAATTATACGTACAGCCGGTTTTTCACGCAAAGACGCAAAGTAAAACCCACGCAAAGGACGCAAAGAAAAATCTTTGAATCATAAAAACAAATACACTTATACATCTTTGCGTGAAGCTCTTGGCGGCTTTGCGTGAAAACATGCCGACTTAAATATCCATTCAAATAAGGTACGCATTTTTACGAATGGCTTTATTTATAACGATTAATATAAAGGAAGATTTTGATTTAATAAGCGATTTTATTAAAAAGAGCACTTTGAAATTAGAGGCTTTATGCTGTATCATTTTCAAAGCACTTTTTTGGGAACCCAAAAATTAATCACTCGAAATGACGAGGAGGTTTGAAACCACGTTCCAACAAATAAAAAGCGACAATTTTAAATGCACCCCTATCAAATTCAATTTTCTGATGCAGGAATATTTGTAAATGATTTAAGATGGAAAAATTAAATAGGCGGAAGAAATAGCTGATAAAAAACATTTGCCAATCTTCATCACCCAACTAAGCCATGCTTTTTTTTCGGTTTATTCTTTTGGATATAAGAACATATAAATTCCAGCCTATCAATATCAGCATCAGCACAACCGCCACAGGAGACAACAGGTCGCCATGCGCTACGAAAAACGTTTCACCTGATATAGCCGGGATATTAAATTTAATGGTGGCCGCTTCATTCCATGGCCGGGTTTCTACCAATTCACCTTTATCACTTATAACAGCCGAAATACCTGTATTGGCGCTGCGGGCAATCCACTTGCGGGTTTCAATTGCATGAAGACGGGCATAATGAAGATGTTGTTTGTGGCCGGGTGTATTACCCCACCAGCCATCGTTGGTCATGATCGTTAACAGGTTGGCTCCTTTTTGCACATAGCTGGCAATGTATTCTCCATAAATACTTTCGTAACAAATAATAGGCGCCGTTACATATGGGTTACCTGCCACTTTAAAGGAGTTGGCCTCTTTACTTTTACCGTAGCCGCCGGTAGTGCCACCAAATTTTTCGAAAATGGGACCTAACCATAAAAGAAAATCGGGCAGTGTTTCTACACCTGGTACCAGTTTGCTCTTATTATAAAATTGAAGGGGCTGCCCTGCTTTAATGGTAGTGGCTGCATTAAATCCGTCATAATAGGTGTCATCTGTTTCATTAAGACGAGCTGTGATGGTCGCTCTGTCCCTGCCATAATTTTTATAAGTTTCAATACCCGTTTGCAGGGTGAGGGCGGGATGGCTGTTTACAAAATCGAGTACAGGTTTGTAATACAGGTTCTGCATTACCTGGTCTTGCCAAACGGCCACAGGCAGCGCTGTCTCTGGCCATAGTACCAGCCGGGTGTTGCTGTCAAGGGCGCTCTCCGATAAAATGATCATTTTTTGAATGATGGCATCGGTGCTGCCGGTATTAAATTTTTCGTTGTATGGATCTATGTTGGGTTGAACGATCACTACGTTGTAAGCGCTTTTTTCTATAGTATTTTCTGAAGAAGGTAATGTCGATAGCATGATATACGAAACAGCCGCTGGTATAAGTAAGAACACCGCGCTGTAAATAACTGACTTTTCTGAAAATAGTTTTGCTTTAGGCGGCCTGTTCGGTTGCTGCTGCAATATTGATTGTGATTGTATCAGTGCCAGGTAGATAAACACATTTACCAGCAGCACCCACAAACTGCCGCCGCTGGTGCCGGTGTACTCGTACCATTGCACCCAATTGGGATGCAGGGCAAAAACATTACCCAACGTTAACCAGGGCCAGCTTAATTGCCAGTTGAGGTGTATGTATTCAAAGCTCATCCAAAAGGCAACAAAGCTTACAAGCCCAATACGCAAACCAAACCGCCGCTTTATTATATGATAGCCCCATAAAGGAATAGTCATTAAAAAGCTGTTGGCGATGATGGCTCCGATGGCACCTTCGGCAGTCGAATTCCATATCCACCAGGTGGTGCCCGCATTCCATATAAACATACTAAGAATGGCATACAGAAAAAACCGGATCCTGTTTTCAGTTTGTGCTAACAAAAGCAGCGGTACCCAGGCAATAAAAATGAGGGGCGTTAGCGGCGACATGGGCCAGGCAATAACCAAAAGCAACGCCGACAGCAGACTAAGAAATAACGGTTGATTTTTTGAAGGCATTTAGAACCGGGTTAGCGGGATTTGATGAATTAGAAACGAATTTTTCTCTGATTCAAGAGGCTCAGGAATTTGGGTTTAAAGCTGACAGCAAGAGCAAAGCGTTTTAGGCAGAATGTTTGGAACTGCTAATTTACCCTCTGCTGTAATTTGGTGCTTCTTTTGTTACCACCACATCGTGTGCATGGCTTTCTTTCATACCCGCATTGGTGATTTTTACAAAGGTTGACTTTTGTAAATCTGCCAGGTTTTTGGCGCCGCAATAGCCCATGCCGGCACGCAGCCCGCCATTAAACTGGTACACCACCTCACTTATAAAACCTTTATAGGCAATACGGCCTTCAATACCTTCGGGAACGTATTTTTTTATATCGTCTTCCACATCCTGAAAGTAGCGGTCGCTGCTGCCCTGCACCATGGCACCCAAAGAACCCATACCTCGATAACTTTTAAATTTGCGGCCCTCGTATATGATGGTCTCGCCGGGACTTTCTTCTGTGCCTGCAAAAACACTCCCCATCATAACTGCATTGGCGCCTGCTGCAAGCGCTTTTACCATATCGCCTGTATAACGGATACCGCCATCTGCAATGATCGGAATATTTCTTCCTTTTAATGCATTGGTGGCTTCTATAATTGCGGTTAATTGCGGTACGCCGGTACCTGCCACAATACGGGTAGTACAAATAGAACCAGGGCCGATACCAACTTTTACGGCGTCGGCGCCTGCATCGGCTAATGCTTTTGCTCCGGCCGCGGTGCCTATGTTTCCGGCTATCACCTGCAGCGATTTAAAACTCTTTTTTAAGGTTTTTAAGGCGTCAATAACACCTTTGCTATGGCCATGGGCGCTGTCGAGAGATACAACATCAACCCCAACCTGCTGCAGTGCCGATGCACGGTCTAACAGGTCTTTGGTAATACCCAAAGCTGCCCCTACCTGCAGTCGGCCAAAGGTGTCTTTGCCGGCATTGGGAAAATTTCGTAATTGCAAAATATCTCTAAAGGTGATGAGTCCAATTAGTTTACCCTGGCGGTCAACTACCGGCAATTTTTCAATTTTATGAAGTTGTAATATTTTTTCGGCTTTCTTAAGGTCGGTGCCGGCCGGGGCAATTACCAGGTTTTCGCTGGTCATTACCTCGCTTACCTTTTTACGTTTGTCATGTTCAAAGCGCAGGTCGCGGTTGGTTAAAATACCCGCCAGTTTATGGTCACTCGTCACAATAGGTATTCCACCGATCTTATTATCCTTCATTAACTTTAAGGCATCGCCTATGGTGGCTTCCACCGTTAAGGTAAGCGGGTCTATGATCATACCGCTTTCACTTCTTTTTACTTTACGCACCTGGTTGGCCTGCTCTTCAATACTCATGTTTTTATGCAAAATGCCCATGCCGCCTTCGCGTGCCAGTGCAATGGCAAGGGCTGCATCGGTCACCGTATCCATAGCTGCCGAAAGCATTGGGATATTAATGCGTATATCTTTTGTTAACTGGGTGCTGATGTCCACATCGCGGGGCAGAACCTGGCTGAAAGCGGGCATGAGTAAAACATCGTCGAACGTGAGGCCTTCGCCAAAAAATCTTGATTTAACTGTTTTGATTCGGGAAGAAGTGAGGTTTGTTGCCATAGGCAAAGATACATTCTGAGATTATATGGCAAAATTGGATTTATGCAGGAATGTTATCTAATTGAAAAATTTCGTCTTTCAATCCCAACCAGTTTTGTAGCTTTCTTTGTATATGAAAAAAGCTTTATAAAGATGGGCGGGCATATGAAATACAATGGGCAATTAAGTTTGTATTGAATGATTGTTATTAAATTCAGCCGGATTATCTTCCATGCCAGTAATATTGGGCCGACCGGTATTACGAATACCCAACCTTTTAAATAAGTGAAATATTTATGAAAGTCTCGATAATTAAGAATACATATTACGCATTTTGCCTGGTGGCAGGATGTTTGGCAAACTCTATTCATTTAATAGCCCAGCCAATTGCTAACAGGTTACAGCAAATCGAAAAGACCTACCCCGTTTTAGACCAGTTGTTCAGGCATTATGGCGAAAATAATCACTTTCCAGGGTTCATATATGGTATTATGGTAGATGGCAGACTGGTGCATACCGCCAGTATGGGCTATACAAATGTGGAGAAAAAAACACCAGTGACGGCGCAGTCAGAATTTAGAATAGCCAGCATGACCAAAAGTTTTACAGCTATGGCCATTTTGAAATTGCGCGATGAAGGCAAGCTGAAACTCGACGATCCCATTCAGGTTTATATACCTGAAATGCTCGGCCAGCGAATGCTGAGTAAAGATGCAGAGTCAATCACCATCCGGCACTTGCTTACGCATGGCGCCGGCTTTCCTGAAGATAACCCCTGGGGCGACCGCCAGCTAAACATTTCGGATTTTGAAATGGCCAACATGATGAGGAAGGGAATTTCATTTTCAAATGTGCCGGGGGTGGCTTACGAATACAGTAATATGGGTTTTGCCATGCTGGGCAGTATTATTAAGCGGGTCTCAGAAATGCCTTACCAGAAATATATCGATGATTATATTTTGTCTCCGCTGCTCATAAGAGATACCTACTGGGACTATAACAAAGTAGATAGCAGCCAATTGGCTTTGGGTTACAGGTGGGTAAACGGCAAATGGGTTAAGCAGCCTATGCTGGGTGATGGCGCTTATGGAGCAATGGGCGGAATGATTACTTCTATGAACGATTTTGCCAAATATGTTTCGTTTCATCAATCGGTATGGCCGCCAAAAAATATAAACGAAATAGGGCCTGTAAAAAGAAGTTCCGTTCGCGAAATGCAGCACCCATGGAATGTGCCGGTTCTGAATGCTAAATATAAATATCCCACCGGGCGGGCTTGTGCTATGGTAAGCTCGTATGGGTATGGATTGCGTTGGTCAAAAGATTGTGATGGCAGGGTTAGCGTAGGGCACAGCGGCGGGTTGCCGGGATTTGGTAGCAATTGGGCCATTTATCCCGAGTATGGTATCGCCATTATATCGTTCGCAAATCTCACCTATGCGCCAACGTCATATTTTAATACGATGCTGATAGATACCATGATCTCATTGGCTAAACTTCGGCCATTGCCCAAGCCGGTATCACCCATTTTGGAGCAACGGAAAAATGAACTGGTTAAATTATTGCCTGGTTGGAACAACGCCGAAGCGAGTGAGATTTTTGCCGTCAATTTTTTTATGGATAACTTTTTGGATTCGTTACGAAAAGAAGCCATGGGCCTCTTTACCAGTGCCGGAAAGATTTTGAAAGTTGGCCCCATGGTGCCAGAAAATAATTTAAGGGGATCATTCATTCTGGAAGGAGAGAAGAAAAATATTGAAGTCTATTTTACACTTACACCCGAGAACCCGGCTTTGTTACAGGAGTATCAAATTAGAGAAGTAAAATAGAACGCCAAAATTCCCCCTGGCAAGCTATCGTGTGGATACATTCGTAAAGTCTTTCTTGCTCCATTAGGAGCATCCTGTTTATAAAAAAATACATGGTTGTGTCGGATGTAGGTGCTTCCTGTTTTGATGAATTTAGGCGGCTCCTATGGAGCCTGGATGTTCGATTGATC
>JBBRCW010000234.1:0-11198 GCA_038204535.1 Chitinophagales bacterium
ACAAACCCGAATAAGAATAATATTGCAGCACTTCGAAAACAAGTGGGCGTTTGAAGGTATAGCCTGGGTGATAGAAGAAATTAAAGTGGAGTTTAACCACCCCTGATTTTATGCTGCGCATAAAATCGGTCCCCTCCTTGACAAGGCGGGGAAACTTTACAAGTCTGTAGCAAGGCGCCATTATCCTCACCTATTATCATAAATTCTTTCATTACAAAAAGCCCTATTAATCACATTGTTTACAAATGTGTCATTGGCAGGAACGAAGGATCCTTTGATATCTGTTTGGGATTCTTTCCCGACCAAAATCATATCGCGTAAACACATCTTTTGAATGTACTCTTTATTCGAAACCTGGCAATTTTAATCCATATAAACGGTCTTAGCCCCATAGGGGCTCCCTGTTTATAGAATATAAGATCCATAGTGCATCCAGGCTCCATAGGAGCCGCCTAAATGCATCAAAGCAGGAAGCACCTACGGAGCTCAAATCCAACATTTCCAGGTTTTTTTCTATAAACAGGATGCTCCTGGTGGAGCAACAAAGCCATTAAGAATGTGTCCGCACAAAAGATCAAAATATGGTTGACAAGGACATTTTTTTTCTCTCCATTGTTGGTCGCTGACCAACAATATATCATAAACTGAAACGAGCGGGTTTGGCTATTAGAGCCATTTTATGAAAACGGGGAAAAATGATTTGGGTTCTTGCAGTACTGTCTAAATCGAGTGTTGGTCGGCGACCAACAATGGCAAGGTTCTCAGGATGACATGAAATGTAGGAGATAATGATTTGGAAATTTCAGTTAGTGGTCGGTTTGCGAA
Source organism: Chitinophagales bacterium (assembly GCA_038204535.1). Taxonomy (GTDB): domain Bacteria; phylum Bacteroidota; class Bacteroidia; order Chitinophagales; family Chitinophagaceae; genus Segetibacter. The sequence continues at coordinate 826 of JBBRCW010000234.1, forward strand.
AGCAAGCTGGCCATTTTTTATTAAGTTTAACGAACGATTGCATCAATACAATTAAATCTTGCCCCATGAAAATAAAATTGACTTTTCTGTTACTTGTCTTTTCAGCCATTGGATTTTCGCAACCTATACCGCTCCCCGAACACCCCAGGCCCGACTTTGAACGGCCAGATTGGGTAAACGTGAATGGCCAATGGGATTTTGAATTTGACAGTTTGAATGCGGGGTTAGCTAAAAACTGGAATACAGGCAAGGCTCCTTTTTCCAGCACCATCAATGTTCCTTTTCCGTGGGGCTCCCAGCTATCGGGTGTTAAAGACCTGGCGGATATCGCCTGGTATAAACGAAAAATTACAGTGCCTAAAGCATGGTCGGGCAAACGTGCATTTGTAACCATTGGCGCCAGCGACTGGCAAACAACCGTTTGGCTTAATGGCGTGTTGCTGGGTACGCACCAGGGCGGTTACACGCCCTTTTCGTTTGAGTTACCCGCCAGCCTGCAATACGATACGCCGCAAGACCTGGTGGTGAGGGTAGATGATAAGCGCCGCGATTTTACACTATATGGAAAACAGGGCTATGGCAATGCCCGCGGGATCTGGCAAACCATTTACCTGGAAGCCAGGGGAAAAACTTTTATGGATGTGATTCATTTTAGTCCTGATATAGACAACAAGTCAGTAAAGGCTGAGGTCATCTTATCCAGCGAAGTACCCGAAGATGCAGCCATTAATATCAATATTAAAACGCCCGGTGCCCCCATTACTTATAAAGGCACCATCCCAAAAAATAAAGACAGGGCCACGTTCATCATTAATATTCCCGACCAGCGTTTATGGACATTGGAAGACCCCTGGTTATACGAAACCGAAGTGAAATTGAATGACGATGCAGTCAAAACTTATTTTGGTATGCGCAAGATATCGGTGGTTAACCTGCCGGGAACAAACTATCCTTACATCGCTCTTAATAACCAGCCAATTTATCTGCAGTTGACGCTCGATCAATCATATCACCCCGAAGGTTTTTATACATTTCCAACGGACGATTTTATGAAGACTGAGATTGAACTGGCGAAAGGCATCGGGCTGAATGGCATAAGAACCCACATCAAAATTGACATCCCCAGAAAACTGTATTGGGCCGATAAATTAGGTGTGCTGGTAATGGCAGACCTGCCCAATTCGTGGGGAGAACCCGATGAAAAAATGCAGGCTGAATCAGAATACACCCTTCGCGAAATGATCAAACGCGATTATAACCACCCGGCCATTTTTTCGTGGATAACCTTTAACGAAACGTGGGGGTTAAAAACAAAAGTGACGGAGAATGAAAAGACAACTTCAAAATATTTGCCCAATACACAAAACTGGGTGGCCAGCATGTATTACCTGGCAAAGTCGCTTGACCCAACACGATTGGTAGAAGACAATTCGATTTGCTGCGGCGCGGGGCATACCCAAACCGATATCAACTCGTGGCACGAATACCTGCCGGGCTGGGGCTGGGAAGAACACCTGAACAACATTGACAAAAATACTTTTGAAGGCAGCACGTTTCATTTTGAAAAAGGATTTAAACAGGGCAATCAGCCAAATATTAATTCTGAATGTGGTAATGTTTGGGGATATGAGGGCAGCACTGGCGATGTGGACTGGAGCTGGGATTATCACCGTATGATGAACAGTTTTCGCGAACACCCAAAGGTTGCAGGCTGGCTGTACACCGAACACCACGATGTGATCAACGAATGGAATGGCTATTGGCGCTTTGACCGCTCCCAAAAATTTACCGGCGTAAACGACATGGTACCCGGTATGTCGGTCAATGATTTTCACTCACTTTTCTACCTTTCTGCAGGCAATGAAATTTGCAAAACCTTACAGGGGGGAGAAACGCTTGAAGTGCCATTGCATTTATCTGTTATGTCGGGCAAGGAGATGGCCAGCAACCAGCTTTTTATAAATTACAATGTAAACTTCATAGACAAAACCGGTGAAACAAGTTCTGTGACTTCTGGCAAAATTCCGGTGGATTACCAGCCATGGATGCAGAAAGATCTTAGTCCGCTTAAATTGAAAGTTCCTGAATTTGCAGGGTTGGGAATTGTTCAACTGACGCTGACAGATGAGGGGGGCAATGTGCTTCACCACAACTTTATAAACTTTGTGGTAAAGTCGGCAAGCAACCCAGCCAATACAACCATTATTGAGGTTCAGCCAAAAGATTATACAAAAGCAGAATGGTCTAAAAAGGGGTGGCAGGTAATGGATGGCTTAAAAGTGAACGGGGCAGGTAAGGGCTTTATTGAGTATCACATTCCCCTGTCAAATGCAACGGTTGCCGGTAAGTTTAAAAATGCTTACATATTATTTGAAGCATCTGCCAAGCAGTTGTTCGACAAAGACCAATCAGCCGATTTTGAAAAGGGGCAGGACTATATGCTGGGAGCTAAAGTATCGCCGCATAAAAATCCAAATGCCTACCCAATGACAGATGAAACCACTTTTCGTTCTGATATTGATGTTTATATCAATGGCAAAAAAATGGCGGTCAAAACATTACCCGACGATCCTGCGGACCACCGCGGCGTATTATCGTGGAACAGCCAGTTAAAAGATAAAAAATTAAGAGAGGCCGGTTCGTATGGATATCTAATAAAAATTCCGGTTTCGAAAAGTGAATTAAAGAAAGCGACAGAACAGGGTTTTATTGCTTTAAAGCTGCAGACAGAAGGTGATGGCGGGCTGGCAATTTATGGCGAGGACTTCGGACGATATCCCATCAATCCATCGCTGGTAATTACGAGGTAAGATGGCAAAGAAGGGAGCCACAAAGACGCTAAGGCACTAAGTAACGCTAAGCCTGGCCTGTCGCTCCGACGAAGGAGGAGTCCTTTCTGAAACGGAGTCTTCAATGCAAAAATGGATCCCTTCCAAACAACGGCGGATCCCTCGTGCCTCGGGATGACAAAATGAATGTCCGACGAAGGAGGAGTCCCTTCTGAAACGGGACCTTCAACGCAAATAAGGATCCCTCGTGCCTCGGGATGACAAAATGAATGTCATTCCGACGAAGAAGGAATCCCCAACGTATCAACAACCGATCCCTCGTGCCTCGGGATGACAAAATGAATGTCATTCCGATCCCGATTTTGATCGGGAAGGAATCCCAACGTATCAACACGGATCCCTCGTTCGTCGGGACAGAACATAAAAGGCATGAGCGTATCAAATTTTGAATTAAATTGACCAGCAACGATCAAACATTATAACTCTTTCAATAACCAGCCATTATGAACGAAGAAAAAAATTCCCCTGTTTCGCGCCGGCAATTTGTAGGCACAACTGCTAAAGCACTGGCCGCCTTTATTATTGTGCCCCGTTATGTATTGGGCGGCACAGGCAAAAACGGTATCATTTATACCGCTCCCAGCGATAAGATCAGCCTGGGTTTTATTGGAACCGGCAAACAAGGCCGCGGACTGACCAGTGCTTTTTTAAAGACCGGGCAGGTTCGTGTAGCCGCGATCAGCGAAGTGTATAAAGACAAAGCGCAGCTTACAATAGATGCAATGAAGGCGACTTTTGAAAAGTTTCCGGAGATGGGTACCTATGCTGAAGTGCCGGTATATAACGACTTCAGAAAAATACTTTCCCGAAAAGATATTGATGCCGTGGTAATTGCCACACCCGATCACTGGCACGCCGCCATGGCCGTTCGTGCAGCCGAAGCAGGTAAAGACATCTACTGCGAAAAGCCTTTATCGCTTACCGTAAAAGAAGGCAGGGCGATGGTGAATGCCACCCGAAAAAATAACAGGGTATTTCAGACTGGCAGTATGCAACGAAGCTGGCCCGAATTTCGGCAGGCGGCTGAACTGGTGCGCAATGGTTCTATAGGCGAAATAAAATCGATTAAAGTAAATGTGGGCCCGCCGCCGGTACCTTATGACCTGCCGGCCGAACCCATACCCGACGGGCTGGACTGGGTCAAATGGCTGGGGCCCAATGAAGCTGTCAATTTTAACAGCGAGCTGGCCCCGCCAACATCAAATGATGTGTTTCCCAACTGGCGTAATTACCGTGAGTTTGGCGGTGGAATGGTGACGGATTGGGGCGCACACATGTTCGACATTGTGCAATGGGCGCTGGATATGGACAACAGTGGACCCGTGGAAGTAATAGCGCCCGATGGCGGCGAACACCCATTTTTGACCTATCGCTATGCCAATGGCATTACCATGACGCATGAACCTTGGGAATGGAACAATGCCATTCATTTTATAGGTACGAAGGGCGACATTAAAATTCAACGAAAGAAGATTGAGACCACTCCTGAATCCCTGGCCACCAAAGTGATCGGCAAAAATGACAAGCACGTGTATTTTAGTGACGACCATTACAAAGACTTTTTGAACGCAATGCGCAAACGCACCAAACCCATTTGCGATGTGGAGGCCGGCCACCGCACCGCCACCGTTTGTAATATTGGCAATATCGCTTACCGGTTAAAACGCCGTCTTGAATGGAACCCAAAAACAGAACAATTTAAAAACGATGCGGAAGCTAACGCGCTACTCGGCAGGGCCATGAAAAATGAATGGGGTATTAGTTTATAGTCGGGGGGCAGGCTTCAACCCCCTTCCCTTCTCCTGGCAGAAAAGGATCGGTAACGACAATTGCTTCTAAACCTTTATATTTGAATAATTCCTTTTAAAAATTTCCTGGTTTTTCAAGTATCTGGCATGTATGTTCATTGTAGCGCATGGCTAATTTATAAGTCTTAATTCCCCGCTTCTAGCAGTAAGGATTAATTCCTATAGACAAATGTGAGCATGTTTTGCCATAAACGATTTAGTCCTATCACCCAAAAACTCAATCCATGTTATCAACAGAACAAATGAAGACGGTCCTTCCCATGATGAACTGGGAAAAGGCGCAATCGTACATTCCGCATATCACTACCGTTTTACCGAAATTCGGTTTAGATACACCGCTTCGTAAGGCGCACTTTCTTGCGCAGGTAGCACATGAAAGTGGCGGGCTTAAATATGCTGCGGAAAACCTGAACTACTCGGCACAAGGCTTGAGGAGTGTTTTTGGAAAATATTTTAAGACCAATGAGATGGCTGCTGCATATGCCCGCAATCCTGAAAAAATAGCAAACAAAGTTTATGCCGATAGGATGGGAAACGGGAACGAGGCCAGTGGCGATGGCTGGAAATACAGGGGGCGGGGATTGATCCAACTTACCGGAAAAGATAACTATCAGCAATTTGCCCAGGACTATGGTATTGATTGCGTCAAAAATCCAGACCTGCTGCTCGATCCGCAATTCGCACTTGCTTCTGCCTGCTGGTTTTGGCAAAAACGCAACCTCAACACCTTCGCAGATAAAGACGATATTCTGATGGTCACCAAAAGGATCAATGGGGGTATCAACGGCCTTAACGACCGGCAGCAATATCTCGATTCATTTAAGCGTATCTATCAGATAACGTAAACTAAGGCCCATGCGGACCAAATGGTGATCGTTGCGCTTTTTACGCCGTTAAGCCTTCGTTGGTGTTCTTCACCAACGGCTTTTTTTTTGACTTTTGTTCTGCTGGGTTTCCTGAAAGAAACCCCGGCATCTGCCCAACCGCATCGTCCATACTAACACACAAGGCTTTTTCCGCCGCCGTCGGTGTCCTTCACCAACGGCTTTTTTTTTGTCTTGCCGGCATCTTCTGCAAGTAGCCATGCAACGAGTAAACGCAGGGTCTCAAGTAAACACTCCAGACTTGTGCAATGAAAAACTTGCACAAACATAGTAGAGCTTATGACAGTGGATTGTTATTGTTAGTAGTAAATTCTTACATAACCACTTCGTCCATCACTGAAGTAATCTAAAACTTTGTTCGCAGGACCACCTGATCCGAAAGTAAACGGGTAAGAGCTTTTTGTAATGTGCAAATCTGCACCTGAAGTCTGATTTTTTACATTGGACCCACCTGGTGTATAGGGATATGACGGATATGTTCTTCCGCCAGAGCCATAAATGATAGAGATAAATTCTATTGGCCTTTTAACTCATCCATTACCACATGCTTTATATTTTTACGGTCGTAGGTATAGGTAATATGCACCTTGCCATCTTTGGCTTGTATAACCGCCGGGTAACTGTATTCCGGTTTGTCGTCTCCATCTTCAAGCACCGCCACATCGCTCCAGTGTTCTCCATCTTTACTAATTGCCACGTTTAATTTGCCCCGACCATTCATCCACTGCTTTCCCCTGGTGGTGGGGTTGTACACCAGCAACTGCCAGCCGTTTCGTAAGGTTACCGCATCTATGCCCGAATTAGGGTTTAACAACGATATTGTTGACATTGGCCCCCAGGTTTTGCCATTATCATTGGAGAATGCCTGTACAATATGATCGCTTTTACTGCGGCAAAGCAATTGAATTTTATTACCCCCATAGGTGAGTACCGAGGGTTGTATTACCTGGAAATCACTGGCAGCATCAACAGGCAGTACCTGCCAGGTTTTAGCATTGTCTGCTGAGCGCTCTACATGAACTTTCCAGCTTTCTTTTGTTTCGGTGCTGCTTGGTGAAAGGATGGTTCCATCAGCCAATTGCACCGGCTTATTTTTAATGGGGCCCAGAACACCATCCGGCAAACGTTTTGGCTGCGACCATGTTTTGCCATTATCCGCTGAGGTCATCAGCATGCCCCACCAATCGCGGGGAGATGGCCCAACCTTGTAATAAAGCTCTACATTTCCGCCACGTGGCCTAAACAATACAGGGTTCCAGCAAGGGTAACGCAGGGTTTCGTTTATTACGCCATTCACTACTTCTACCGGCTTTTTCCATTTGCCTTTTTCGCTTTCCGAAATCCAAATCCCCACGTCTTTGTCACCTTCGTCGGAGCCTGCAAAATAGGCAGCAAGCATTTTACCGGGCGAAACTTCTATCAAGGTTGATGCATGGCATTCCTTAAATGGTGGCGATTCAAAAAGCAATTCCTGTTTTACCACTTGCCATTTTGGCTGGGCAAAGCAGCAATGACAAGCTGCAGATAACAATGCCAGTATAAATAGTTTTTGCATAACAATCCTTTGATTTGTAAATTACTTTGTTAGAGAATTAAGTTAGCAGCCATAAACTATTTGGTTGCCTACAACTGATAATTCTTATTTGTCTCAAACTTATACTTTTTTGTTGTTTTATTTGCAACGATGTTTTGCCTCAGCCATTGTTGGTCGGCGACCAACAATGGCGAGAAAAAAAGATTCGCGGCCAATGTCATTAAATTAGGCAGTGGAATTCATTTAAATCGTGCCGTCATGCTGAATTTATTTCAGCATCCCCTGGGAAAAAGGGAACCACAGAGGCACAACGGCACGGAGAAACACAGAGAATCTCCATCGTTTGTCCAATGCTACTGTCATTCCGACTAAGGAGGAATCCTTAATGAGAACATCTAATTTGACCCTTAATTTCATACCTAAGCCGTCATGCTGAATTTATTTCAGCATCCCCTGGAAAAAGACACCCATAGTTGCAGAGCGAGGACAATCGGTAGACAATGAAATATCGAGGGGATCCCTTCCCGATCAAAATCGGGATCGGGATGACATAATCACAAGAGCCGTCAACCAGAGCCGTCATGCTGAATTTATTTTAGCATCTCCTGTAAATTACATGATAAAATCCCGGGAGATTCCCAAAGCGAAATCAAAGGATCCTTCGTTCCTAAGGATGATATGAAATGCAGAATCTTATTCAAAATTCTTTTAAGGGATTCTTCCCGACCAAAATTATATTGCGCCGCCGTTGGTGTTCTTCACCAACGGATGTTCTTGTTCCTGGTATTAGTAAAAGTGTATAATCTTGATAAATATTTTACCAACTACCCAAATTTACAGCAGAGGTATGGGTTTGCAGCGCTGCCAGCCCGGGCGGCAAACCTTATAGGGGAATATAAATACAAAAATTTTGAGGATAACCTCATGCTTGGAACTGGTTTTTAAAGTCATTTGAACAGGTCCTCATCATTTATGAGGATTTTTATATTGGCTGTAATTCAATTAATTTATTAGTTATAGCCAGTTTAAATTAAATTTGGCTATAATTGTATATTTTATATACTTATAGCCAAAATAAAGTTAACGATGACCTTTTTAGCCGGTAGAAAATACGAACAGGAATTACTTGCCAACCTTAAAAATAGCAGCAAATCGGAGTTTGTAGCTATATATGGCCGGCGGCGGGTAGGTAAAACATTCTTAATAAGGCAGGTATTTAATAATGAATTTTCTTTTCATTTTACCGGCGTAGCCAATGCAAGCCTGCAGCAGCAATTGGCCAATTTCAATATAGCCTTCGACAAACTGAGTAAATCCACAGCCAAAGCTGCACATACTGACCAGCGGGCTGAAAGCTGGCTGGAAGCCTTTGCACAACTAATTGATTTTTTAGAGAATACCGATGCCGAAAAGAAGACTGTTTTTTTGGATGAATTGCCCTGGCTGGATACGCCTTCTTCGGGATTTATACAGGCGCTGGAACATTTCTGGAACAGTTGGGGAAGCGCCCGGAAGGATATTCTCTTAATCGTATGTGGTTCCGCTGCATCGTGGATGATAAGCAAACTGATAAACAACAAAGGTGGGTTACACAACCGTGTTACGCAGCGTATACAACTTAAACCTTTTACACTTGCCGAATGCGAATTGTATTTTAAAATGCGTAACGCCGCCTTTGACCGTTACCAGCTTTTGCAACTGTACATGGCCATGGGCGGCATACCGTTTTATTTAGAACAGGTAGATACAAGTAAGAGTGCAGCCCAGAATATTGACAGCATCTGCTTTACCCAAACCGGGCTTTTGCAAAATGAATTTAATAACCTGTACGCCTCTTTATTTAAAAAAGCCGACAAACATATTGCTGTTATAGAAGCCCTTGCAACAAAATTAAAAGGTATTACCAGGGAAGAATTGCTGCAAATTACAGGTCTGCCCAATGGCGGCGGAACCACCCGGCTGCTGACAGAGCTTGAAGCCAGCAACTTTATACGACGTTATAAACCCTTTGAAAAAAAAGAAAGAAACAGCCTGTACCAGGTGGCAGATTTCTATTCGTTATTTTACCTGAAATTTATTAAAAATGCCAATATTGCCGATGAAAATATCTGGATTAACAGCTTAGACAGTCCGGCATACAGGGCATGGAGTGGTTACGCTTTTGAGCAGGTTTGCCTGGCGCATGTGAATATGATAAAAAATGGCCTGGGTATTAGCGGGGTGCAAAGCAATTCCAGCAGTTGGATTGGCGGCAACGGAAAACATGCTGCACAGATAGACCTGCTAATTGACCGGAGAGACCAGGTGATAAACGTATGCGAAATGAAATTCAGCATGAATAAATTCAGCATAACAAAAACATATGCCGATGACATCAGAATTAAATTGGGTGTTTTTAAGGCCGCTACGGGAACAAAAAAATCACTTTACTTTACCATGATCACTACATTCGGGCTACTTCAAAATGAATACACAAATTCTCTGGTGCAAAACAGTTTAACAATGGATGTGTTATTTGAGTGACGTTATACCGCCTCGGTCTCCTCAATCAACCCAATTACATTCCCCCAAGGGATTAACACGGTGGCTACTTTAATACCCCCGCCAACTTCCGGTAACTCTTATAAAATACCGAAGCCTCAATGTAGACAATGCTTGCCATTGTTGGTCGCCAACCAACACGCAATGTAAACAGTGCTGCAAATAACCCAAGTCATTTTTCCTTGTTTTATAAAATGGTTCTAATGGTCAAACCCGATTGTATCAGTTTATGATAATATTGTTGGTCAGCGATCAACAATGGCGAGGAGTTGGTCAGCGGCCAACAATGGCGAGGATTTTTTTCAACGACCAAAAGTCCAAAATTCGGCATGACTGACGGCTTTGGTTATGCTGTCATCGCGATCCCGATTTTTGATCGGAAAGAAATCCTTTTTTGCATTGGAGAATCCGTTCTTTTTCAAATGATATAGTCAAGAGCTCCTCCTTCGTCGGAGTGACAAGTCGGGGGATGCCGAAACAAATTCGGAATGTCGGAACTTGTTGTTCTGTCATCGCGATCCCGATTTTTGATCGGGAAGCGATCCTTTTTTTTGCATTGGGGAAACCGTTTCAGAAGTGGCTCCTCCTTCGTCGGAGTGACAAGTTGGGAGGTGCTGACAAAAACTTATTTATATGTCAAATAAACATGCAGGAAGAATTAAGAAGCCGATAGATCTATTTTGAAATTGGTTTTGTAAACCTGAAAAATAACATACCTGCCATCAATAAAACTATGGCTGGAAGCAATAACCACCAT
>JBBRCW010000235.1:0-11152 GCA_038204535.1 Chitinophagales bacterium
AGAAATGAGCAATAAGGCGCCCCAGTCTTCAAAAGGGTTTGAGATAAAAGGCAAGGTAACAGATGAAGCGGGTGAACCAGTTGGTTTTGCCACGCTTTCTACATCAAGGGGACAGGGAACGGTGGCAGACGCAAACGGAAATTTTAATTTGAGATCAAATGATAGCGTAACATCTGTAGAAGTAAATAGCATTGGCTATTTATCGGAAAAAGTCCGGGTCGATCAACATGCAAACAACCTCGTCAGGCTAAAAGAAAGCAGTCAAAGCCTTTCGGAGATGGTGGTAACCCAAATGAAAAAAAACAAAGCTGAAAAGAATGCCAAATATGATCACCTAAATAATAGCACTACCGTATTTCCTGTTGATGGCTGGGCCTCGTATCACGACTACCTTGAAAATAGTGTTAAACAAATGAAGGATACCCTTGTTATACAGCTTCACGGAAAAGTTGAACTTGAATTTAATGTGGATGATGATGGAAGACCGCAGAAAATATTGATAAAAAAATCGGCAGACCCCCAATTAAATCCCCATGCCTTGCAAATTTTAAATAATGGCGCCGATTGGCAATCGACCAGAAAGAATAAAAAAGGACATTTGGTAATTATATTTTAGAACCCAGGGAATAAACCCCAATTTTTAAACTTTGACTATACAGTTTGAAACTGTAGGTTTGTAAAAAATGAATTTTATGAAAAAATATGTAATGATTGCTTTTTCCGCGCTCGTTTTATTTGGAACGGAAATTAAAGCACAGGTGTCAATGCCTGCACCAAGTCCCACCCAAACTATTATGCAGGATTTTGGGATGGGTAAAATTGAACTGACGTATAGTCGTCCTTCTATCAAAGGCCGTGCGGTGTTTGAAACCAACAGCCCTATTGCTCCCTTGGGTAAACCATGGCGGACTGGTGCCAATGCTGCTACAAAAATTACCTTTACAGACGAAGTAACTATAGGTGGTAAAACACTTGCTCCAGGAAGTTATGTTATCTATACCATTCCCGGAAGTTCGGAGTGGGAGATAGCTTTTAGTAAAGGCAAATCCTACCCCGGCCAACCGGACTTTAAGGAAAGTGACGATGTGGTAAGGGTTAAAGCCGAAACGTATCCATTACCAAATCCGGTAGAAACATTTACCATGGAGTTTTTTGATATGAAACCCGAAAGCTGCAACCTGGCTCTTTTTTGGGGAAATACATTTGTCATGGTACCTATTATGACCGATATAAAAACAAAACTGGGCGCACAAGTCGAAAAAGCCCTGCAAGGAGATAAAAAGCCCTATTACGATGCTGCGACCTACTATTACGAATGGGACAAGAACTTACCCAAGGCACTCGCCAATGTTAACAAGGCAGTTGAAGAAAATAAAAATGCATTCTGGATGTTTATGCTGAAAGCCCGCATCGAAAGCGAAATGGGCAACAAGGCAGCCGCAAAGGCCACAGCCGCCGAAGTTATTAAACTGGCTAAAGCAGCCAATAATGACGAATATGTAAAAATGGCCAATGAGCTGATTGCAAAATCATAGTTTAAAACAACGTTTCATCTTTTTATAAAACCCCGCACATGCGGGGTTTTATAATTTTAGTCTTTTTGTGTCTCAGAGAACACTGAGAAACGTCTCCCTTCTTCTCTGTTTGGCTATCCGCTGGCTGTTCTCTGTGCCTGCCCCGCCGAATGGCGTGGAGTTAAATAGCAGCATTTTATTCCTTTCATGCTATAACTCATGGTGGTCTCAGCTTTTAATTTTTGCCTACAGTTAAATTAACGAACAAAGAAGCAAGGTTTGCCCTTTTCTTCTTTGCATCTTTGCGTGCATTTCTTTGCGCCTTTGCGTGAAATAAAAAAGCCAAAGTAAAAAATTGCCTTACCAAACTAAAACTTTGGCTGGATGAAAAAGCTGTAAGAACCATGCGATCATCACCATTTGCCTAAAGTTACATTAACGAACAAAAAGGCAATGTTGGCCCTTTTCTTCTTTGCATCTTTGCGTGCATTTCTTTGCGCCTTTGCGTGAAATACAAAAAAGCCAAAGTAAAAAATTGCCTTACGAAACTGAAACTCTGGTTGGATGAAAAAGCTGTAAGAACCATGCGATCATCACCACCAATAAAGCACCCACTACATTTAACCATAAGAAACTCAGGCCAATAATTTCGTATTGGTTTAAAAGAAAAAGAGTAACAACTGCTATTTCAGAAACGACCGCACTCCAGAAAACGGCCCTGCCCCCTATACGTTTTACATAAAAGGCCACCAAAAAAATGCCCAGGATTACGCCGTAGAAAAGCGATCCTAAAACATTCACCGCTTCAATCAGGCTGCCCATTCGGTTGGCAAACTGGGCAATGAAAATGCTGAAAATTCCCCAGCCAAACGTGTACCATTTTGAGATACGGTATTCTCTTTCGCTAACAAAAACAGCGCTTTCATTTACGGGGGGTTTACTAAACCGCTGGTGAAAATCGATCATTGTACACGAAGCCAGCGAGTTGAGTGCGGCGGCAATCGATCCCCACGAAGCCAAAAAGATAATGGCTATTAGTAAGCCAATCAGACCCACCGGCAAAAAATCTATCACGAACCGAAGAAAAATATAGTTGGTATCGTTGCTATCTGCCAGCGGCAATGCTTTTTTTATGGTCTCTTTATAATCAACCCGCAGCTTTTGCATCTTTATGTCGCCGGCCTGCAGATTTTCTTTTATCTGGTCGTTTTCAACAGCCGCCGTTTGGTGGCCTTCATTTACAAAAGCAAGGCTCAGGTTATTCTGCGTCAGGTTTAATGCATCATATTGCTGCCGGATATACTGCAGCGAATCTTTGTAAGGTGTGGTATAAGCCTTTTCTTCAACGGCCCTGTTATGAAATACCGGCGATGGCTTAAACTGGTAAAAAGTAAACAACAAGGCGCCAATCAATAAAATAAAAAACTGCATGGGCACTTTTACAATGCCATTCATCAGCAGGCCTAATTTACTTTGGGTGTTGTTTTTTGCCGTTAAATAACGGCCCACCTGGCTTTGATCGGTTCCAAAATAACTGAGCGCCAAAAAGAAACCACCAATTACACCGCTAAAAATATTGTATCGGTCATTCCAATCAAAACTGCCGTTTTTATAACCGGTAGTGATTACATTTAATTTTCCGGTTGCACCGCTAACTTTTAAAGCATCAATAAATCCTACGCCTTCTGGCAATTGATGAACGATCATATAACCGGCCAGAAACATACCCACAAAAATGATCACAAACTGTAATTGCTGTGTGTAAGCCACTGCTTTTGCTCCGCCGCTAACGGTGTAAATAATCAGTAAGCCACCCATTATAATATTGGTGAGTACAATGTTCCAGCCAAGCAGCGAAGAAAGTATAATGGAAGGCGCATAAATGCTGATACCGGTTGAAAGCCCCCGCTGTAACAGAAATAAAAAAGAAGTGAATACCCTTGTTTTTAAATCGAAACGAGTCTCCAAAAATTCATAGGCGGTAAAAACCCTTAGTTTAGAAAATCGGGGTACAAAGGTGATACATAATACCACCATGGCCAACGGCAGGCCGAAGTAGTATTGCACAAAACGCATTCCATCGGTAAAGGCCTGGCCTGGCGCCGATAAAAAGGTAATTGCACTGGCCTGTGTACCCATAATGCTTAACAATACCAGGTACCACGGCATCGACCGGTTGCTCAAAAAATATCCATCAAGGTCTTTGGTTGTACGGCTCTTGTATAAACCATAGGTGATGATGGTCAGCAAAGTCAGTCCCAATACTATCCAGTCAATTTTGCTCATGAAAAGTATTTAGTGAACCATGCAAAAAAAATGATCAGGATCACCAATACCATAATGACCAATACATACCATTGACTCCATTTTTTAAAAAGTGGAATATCATCAGAACCTTTATTCATATAACAACCATTTTAAAAACCGGTATATAGATTATTATCCAGGCTCTTTTTTCAAAAAAAGCCTCGTACTATTATCAGTCATTTTTCTTGTCTTTGTCGTACCCAATCATTCCACTGGCTAACAATCCCAGTACAATGCCCAATACAAGTCCAAGGGCAACTCTCTTTATTAAAAGTCCAATTATCAGGCCTATAATGATAAGCATGGTAAAGCTTATTTTTCTACGTTGCTTCATGCTTTCAGTTTTATTATACTTAATATCCCGGTTAAGGCATTTTGTTTTTAGGAATAGCGATTAAATTAGCCATTAACCGATAAGCGCCCGGCACTCCTGCAGGCAATTGCCTGAACAATACAAGGCTAACATACGCAAAATTTCCCTTTCCATATTTAGCTACCAACAAACTTCCATCGCCATCGGTCTTGTCGTTGGTATCTTTTATACCGATCAGTTTCTCATAATGGCTGTCTGCCTTATCGGCCTGGTAAGTGCTTCTTTCCTGTATCCAGCCCTCAAAATCAGCTGGGGTTATTTTGTTGGGATAATTAAATACGGAATGGGAAGGAAGCAGGATATTCACTTTTGCATCTTCTTCGGTTACCCGGCTGCCAGAGCTGATAGAAAATGGATAGGGTCCTACTATTACCGGGTTTAATCCCACCTGGTTACTTTTTAAATATTGCACAATCAGGTTACCGCCATTGTAAACATACCGGTTAAGAATCTCATGCTTATTACTTAGATAATCGAATATGTTAAAAGCCCTTATTCCTACTACAATGGCATCATAACGGCCAAGGGTTTCTTCATTCAAATCAGCTTCATGTAAGTAAGTCACTTCATAGCCCATCTGGGTTAATTCATCAGGGACCTTATCGCCGGCGCCATCAAAATAACCGATTTTTTTACCGGCCATTTTTATATCAAGTTTTAAAAGATTGGCTTTTGCCGGGGCAAAATAGGTAATGGTGGGTATGTGGTCGTATGCAATAGTGCGGCGGTATCCATCGTACACCGCATCGCCCACATTTACCTGTGCGCTGATAGTGGTTTGAAAGTTGTTTTTTGAAGTTACCGGTGTATAAAAATTATGAACAACAAAATCGCTGCTGTCTTTAGCTCCATTAATGTAGGTGCGTGGGCCTCTACGCCATTGTTCGGGTGTTGAGGTTATAACCTGGTGCGGCGGTAGATTTTTCACGTTACTCAAAAAATGTGTGCCCGCATTCACCTCTTTTCCGTTCGCCGATATAAAATTATTATGCGTAAAGTTTACTTCTGCTTTTGGCAATATTACCAGGGGTTGGTACAATTCGCCTTTTACCGCATCCACCACTTTATATTGAACGGGGCGTTTAATAGTAAAATCTTTTCCGTGGATGTTTATTGTAAAATACGCTTCGTATGGCGGATCGTTCTCTGCCTTACCAATCAACTGCTGGTCTTTTACATCGAAAGAACCATCCATTGGCGGATTGACCAGCCAGTAAGGTTGAGATATTGGCTTATTGTTTTCGACCATAAGGTTATAGTCGAAAGAAATATTTTGATTGGGATTTATCCCTGCAGTCAGCGTAGTATCGAAGCGCTGCACCCGAATGCCTTTCAGCGTTGCGTGCACCGGTAACCTTACATTCAAAAACAAATTCACTTTAACAGATTCGCCCTGTACAACCGTTTCCTGGCTGGTGGTAGCTTCTGTAAATAATGCCGCGCATTGCTCAATCAGCTCTTGTGTGGCTGCCAGTTTTAGATCTTTCCAGTTGCTGGCTGGCAGTGTCTGCATGGCGCTATATAATTCAACCAACGGATTTACTGATAATTCAGGATGCTGAAAATTAAAGGCAGCTATAATTTCATTCACTTTTGCCTGGATGCCCGCTCCGCCGGGTAACCTGCTCCATTCTATATCAATGCCATCCATCAGGCTGGTTTTAGCAGCATCGCCACCTGTGGTTAAAAAATAATCGAACAATGGCCCCCTTCTCCGTGGCCGGCCCTCGCCCTGGCTTTTGTGCATACTGCGTGCCTCACCGCCCAGCTCCCCATAACTTTTGCCGATCAGGGGATTATATCCGCTCACATCCAGCTTTAACTGTTCTTCGCTGGTGGTATTGTTGCCGCCAAAATTATAAGTGTTCCAAAGTATCCTCTTTGCCTTCCATGGTTTTACGCCATAGGTAAATTGTTCGGGAAACTTGTTTGGATCGGCTGCGGCAGTAAAAGCCTCTTCTGCCAAAATAGCCGAAGCCGCATGGTGGCCATGGCCGGCCCTTGCATCGGGTGGAAAACGCCTGATGATGACATCGGGCTGGTATTGCCTAATGACCCATACCACATCACTCAATATCTTATTTCGGTCCCAGATCCTTAGTGCTTCATCGGCGTTTTTACTAAATCCAAATTCGTAAGCCCGGCTAAAAAACTGCTCTGCGCCATCTATGCGGCGAGCTGCCAGTAATTCCTGTGTGCGTATCAATCCCAATTCTATACCCTGTTCGCTTCCTATCAGGTTTTGGCCACCGTCGCCGCGGGTCAGGCTCAGGTAACCGGTCCGGTACAATTTTTCTTTGGCCAGGTAAGGTAAAAGGCCATTGTTCTCATCGTCGGGATGCGCGGCAATATATAAAACACTGCCCAACACGTTCAATTTTTTTAATTGCATAAGAATATCGGCGCTGCCTGCCACAACAGGCAATTGAGCCGGAACATCTGCATTGAACAAAAAAGTAAAGAGAAAAAAGAGGATGGGTAATCTTTTAAACATTTCGCGAAGATAAAGTTTGTGTTAACATCTGCTGTGCGGCACCGCCATCGTTTTACCGAAACATTATCGCAATTGGCCTTTTTATCGGCAATAAATATTGTTGTAAATGTTGCTGCAAAAAAAAACCTGCTCGCTTGGTGGCGAACAGGCTATATTAAAATCTCTAAAAAAATCTATTTTAGTGTACCAATTTCGGTTACCCCGTTTCCGGTGGAACCGCCAGTTTTTTCAGGCAGCTGCTGAGCCAGCACTGCGTTATTTATTTCAGGAGCCAAATCAAATTTTGCATTAATGATGGCCGAAGTGCGTGTATACCAGCTATCGGGATGATTTACAAAGAAACAACTACCTCCCTTTATGGCATCAATAATTTGTTTATGCTGAGCCAGCGGTACTGCCGGGCATCCAAGGCTATTGCCAATTGTACCACGCTCCTGCATTACCCGTGTATTAACAAAGTTTGAACCGTGCAATACTATATCTCTGTTTCTTACATTACTATTAATACCAGCCTCCATGCCGTTAAAACGCAGGCTGTAACCAGCTTTACCACGGTAAGTTTCGGCGGTAACCATAAAACCGAGGCTGCTTTTGTTAGATGACTGCAGGTTCGAAAAACTGGTGGCATACTCGCCGCCGCTGTTTTTACCGTGCGACACAAAGGTGTTATACAATAACCGGCCTTCTTTTACATCAATAATATATAACCGCTTATTATTACTGCTTTGACTATAATCGCAAACTGTTAGAATATTCTTCTTTTTTATGGCGCCTTTATTCAACAGGATCTGGTACCCTTTGTAAGCAGTAAAAAATACGTCTCTTTCAAGGCCATAAAGATTTAAAGCAATCAGGTCGTATAAGGAATCACTCTGATGTTTTAATTGCGGTGCATCGGCCGAAGAAGTCAATAAGGAAGGGAAATTTTTGTCATCTGTCGGTATTTTATCAGCCGCATTAGCCTTCACACTGCTAAACGACAGTAAACCAACCAATAACACCAATCCGGAGAATCCAATGTTCTTTTTAGACATATGCTCAATTATATTCAAATTCAAAAATTTAGTCACTTGTTAATGGAAAACTGCCAAAATAGAATTTTTATTGTGGTAAGCCAAGTTAATTTTAATAAAACGGCGATTTTTACGCTTTCAATTCTTCCTGAACTGGTACGTTTTTTAATGCGAATTCATTCAGATACACCTTTATCAAAAGTATAAACATAGAAATTAAGATGGGGCCAAATATCAGCCCTATGAACCCAAAAATATTCAGACCGATGATAACACCGAAAACTGTAATAAGCGGGTGAACATCGCCCAATTTTCTTTGTAGCATAAACCTGAAGATATTATCGACCGAACCGATTACACCAAAACCATAAATGAGCATAAAAATGCCCTGCCAATTTTGGTTATTCGTTAATAATACAATAGAGAGCGGAACATACGCCAAAGCAGCGCCCACAAAGGGCAACATGGATGAAATGCATGTAAAAACAAACCAAAACCAGGCATCGTTTACCCCCAAAAAAAGATAGGCTGCCAAACCAAAAATTCCCTGAACGAGCGCTACCAACGGAATTCCCAAAGCATTAGATATTACCAGTTGGTTTAGTTCTTTTCCTAATTCCTCCAGGTTATGGTGCTTTAACGGAATATAATCGTAAAACCATTTTTCCATGATATGGGTATTTACCAGCATGAAATACAAAATAAAATACATTAATAATACGGACGTAACAGAATTAAATGTGGCACCTAATATCTGGCGCAGCGAATTACCCACCGCGGTACTAAAAGTGCTGGCATTACCGCTAATAAGTTCTATATGAAATTTATCTTCAATCAGGCGAATGTTTTGATTGATAGCATTTACAATGACATCGGAGTTTCGAATGGCAAAACCAACCCGGCTGCTTAGAATGTTGATCATAAAATACACCGGCACCAAAACGATTAAAAAAGACAGAAACAATAAAAGGCCGGCGGCTAATGGTTTCTTCCAATTTTTTTTAACGGTCAGGTAATCCATGAATTTACTTAGAAGCGTGTAAAATGTAATAGCGCCTAAAAATGCAGGTAAGAATGCTCTCATCTGTAAAAACAGAAAGACAAACATAAAAATCAAAAAAACATAAAAGGTGACTTGTCTTATACGGATTGGATTTATGTAAGTATTGCTCATATTGTAACTTTTTATAACAGGCACAAAATAAATATTATTCGGCCAATGCCGTGAAACTAACTTTAAGAACCCAAAACTGTAAACAACTATTACGTTTTCGTGTTAAGCTCAAAAAATAAAAAACCGAACCCATGTTTTCAGTAAAAGGATTTGCAGCACAAAACGAGACAACGCCACTTGCCCCATTCTCTTTCGAAAGAAAAGAACCCGGCGATCATGATGTGTTAATCGACATTTTATATTGCGGTGTTTGCCATTCCGACATCCACCAGGTGCGCAACGAGTGGGGAAACTCAATTTTTCCGATGGTGCCAGGGCACGAAATTGTCGGCAGAATTTCAAAAGTGGGCGCCCGGGTTACTAAATTTAAAGTGGGAGATTTTGCGGGCGTAGGCTGCCTTGTAGACAGTTGCCGTACCTGCAATAGTTGCAAAAAAGGCATAGAACAATATTGCGAAAATGGATGGGTAGGTACTTACAACGGCCGTTATGCAGATGGCTCTCCCACCTACGGCGGTTATAGCAGCCACATTACTGTCGATGAAAAATATACGCTTGCTGTTTCAGAAAAATTATCGTTGGCGGGGGTGGCTCCATTGCTTTGCGCAGGCATTACCACCTACTCGCCCCTACGTGAATGGAAGGTGGGCAAGGGCCACAAAATAGGCATTTTGGGCCTGGGAGGTTTGGGCCATATGGCGGTTAAACTGGCCAGCAGTATGGGTGCCGAAGTTACCATGCTCAGCGGTTCCCCATCTAAAAAGGAGGATGCCGAAAGGCTGGGCGCACACAAATTTGCACTTACGAGCGATGAGGCGGTAATGAAAGAATTTACCAACTATTTTGATTTCATAATCGATACAGTATCTGCACCGCACGACATTAATTTCTACCTGCAACTACTTAAAACCGACGGTACGATGATCTTATTGGGGGTTCCGCCGGAGTCGCCAAGGCTTGATATCTTTAACCTGATCTTTAAACGCAGGCGGCTTGTCGGCTCGCTCATCGGCGGCATAAAAGAAACCCAGGAGATGCTGGATTACTGCGCTGAGCATAACATAACCAGCGATGTGGAAGTAATTCCCATCCAGGAGGTCAATACAGCCTATGACAGAATGCTGAAAGGGGACGTCCGCTATCGTTTCGTTATAGATATGGCATCGTTATAAGTCTGATCATCAATTATGCAAAAGCCCCCGCAGGTTGCAGGGGCTTTATTTTTACTTTTTATTTGCGGGATGACAAACAGCAGAACGCTACGCTGCTATAATTCTTTTAAACTATCCCGGTTGCTTTTATCAGCCCGCAACATTTGCCCAAAGTCCATTTTGTTTACCAGGGCGTTTACGGTCATCGCAATGCGTTTCGCTTTCGTCTCATCAGTTTTGGCACTTTTTATCCAGTTAAAATAATATCGCTGATGCGAGCCCGGCAATTTATTAAAAGCAGCAATTGCTTTAGGTTCATCTTCAAGGCATTCCATTAATCCATCGGGAGGTAAAACGGGAGCCTCATCAACCTCCATAACCACAAGAATTTTATCACCCTTTGTTTTTCTTATAACCTTTCGCAGTGCAGCCTTTAGCGGAAGAATAAAATTTCCGTCACCTATGGGCACAAGGCTGATGCCATTAAATGGATGCTCATCCAACAGGCCCTTTACCCTGAAAGCTTTTTTATTTCCTGGCTTTAATTGTAACGCGATCGATGACGGAATTTCTATAATTGTCCAACCCGTTTTCTCGCCCTGGGCGCCATATTTTTTTATTATCGCAGAGAAACGAACCAAAGTTTTTGTCTAAAATATACAAAACTTTCCTTGCACTGTAAACAAATCCCCCTCACTTTCTTAAGACCAACACTTTAAATATTTTTGTCTAAATTTATAATCCACAAAAAAAACCTGTCATATGAAAACAGTAAATAACAACCACGTACCCTCGCTAAATAAAACACCCTCAATTAACGGCACTCCGCATGTTGCAAAAGTTCACGACGAAAAAGTAATGGAGGCACACCGCCAGGCAGACCACGACATTGAATTGGATCCTGACTTTCAGATACATAGCCGCACACACGACTTAGACGAAGGCGAAATTGCCCGTTTAGGCGAAGAATAATTAATACTTATGTTCACTAGCGTTGCGTTATAAATCAAACATTGTCAGTTGATTATCTTTTTGTTCTTTGAAATATTGTAATTGAGAATGCTGAAACAGTTGATTTATGGGCATTTTTTCGAAAATTGAGATGCTTAAAACTTGTAAAATTTCG
>JBBRCW010000236.1:0-11123 GCA_038204535.1 Chitinophagales bacterium
CTGTAAACTTCACTGTCTGATTATTACTCATTCGCATACCGTATAAATATCTTTGGATGCCCCTATCTTCTAAAAACTATAAGTAGAGCTAAATTAGATTTTCTTTCCATGTCATAAATAGAAATAAAACGCTCTGCTTCTATATTTTCTAACAACGTGGATTTCTTTTTCTGATTTTCATTGTTATCCACATAACTCATATCTATTCAACCCTTGATTAGCATTATTATTAAACCTTTATAAAATTTACTTCTCCAAGGTATTTAGCCTGGATGGCTGATATTATTATAGATCATCCATTGAAAAAAATTTCATTTCACTATAAGAGCGAAAGCATTTCTGAAAAAGGAAGAATTTATTAAATTGAAAGCCGCCTACTCTCCCAAAACTGGCAGTTTTTTTTTGTGTTATTGCAACACAATACACGGGTATTGATGTCTTATATTTATTACGCGGTCTGCCGGTAATGATCATAAGTAATGCAGCAGAATTCGCTTTGGATAAGAGCGTTTGTTAAAGAATAAAACTGGCTGATAAAAAGTAATTAACATAGGCTGAATAACTATTGTTTGTGTTTTAAGAAATTATTAATTTAGTTTGAGTACCATTTTTAAAAAAGAAGAAAAGCAAAAAGGAAAATTTCGAAACAACTTTATGCAGGAAACAAGAGAAATATCAGCCCTATTCACTCTTATTGATGATCCTGACCAGGAGGTTTTTACCACGGTTTCGGACAAAATAGTTGATTATGGCCGGGGCATCATACCCAATCTTGAAAACCTGTGGGAAAATTCGCCCAGCGAAGAAGTTCAGGAGCGGATTGAAATGCTCATTCATAAACTTCACTACATTGATCTTATCCGCGATTTTACCGATTGGAAAGACAATCCCTATCATGACCTTTTGTTTGGCTCTTTGCTGGTAGCAAAATTTCAATATCCCGACCTTGCCACAGCGCCGGTATTACAGGAACTGGAAAGAATAAGAAGAAATGTCTGGCTCGAATTAAACAGCTTCCTCACTTCGTTGGAGCAAGCCAATGTCATTTCGAGCATCGTTTACAATTACTATAACTTAAAGGGCGTAGAAGTTGGTTACAAGAACCCTGACGACTTTTTTATTCATAAGGTTATAGAAAGCAAGAAAGGTAATGCCCTAAGCAATGGGGTGCTTTACCTATTGTTATGCGAGTTGCTCGACATTAATGTAAAAGTGATCAATATACCCAAGCAGTTTATTTTGGCCTTTTTTCACAGCGATTACGACCAGCATGAGTTTACCGGCAATCCTCACAGCAAAATACATTTTTATATAGATGCCATAAGCGGGCATATTTTTACTCACAAAGACATTGAAGCTTATTTTAAGAGAATTTCAGTTCCCCCGGTTGCCAGCTATTTTAAACCACTCAGCCACAAAAAAATAATCCAGGTACAACTGGAAGAACTGGCCAAATGCTTTCAAAGCCAGAAATCAAGGTATAAGTTTGATGAATTAATGAACCTAAGCAACATTCTGGAAGATTAGCTGGCATCATTATTTTGTTCAAAACCTTCCAATAGCATTATTTAAAAGTCCATTCCCAAATCTTTTTGCGAAATTTAAAATGAATGACCAATGTGGTCGTTAAATTGAATGGCAGCCTTGTGTTTTCTTTTGTTTATAATCCGGAAAATAAGCTTGTTTTAAATAAAAGCCGCATCGCCTATTGATTGCTAAATAATCATTGATGTTGATGCAGCCATTTTAATGCTTGTTATTGTAGTTAAATTTACATGGCATTCAATCACAATTTATTTTATTCTATCAAATCAAAAATAATATGAAAACAGACATTGGAATACCGGAAAAGAACCTGCAGGCAGTTGCAAAATCTTTAAATATCTTACTGGCCGATGAACACTTCCTGTACATGAAGACACGCAATTACCACTGGAATGTGGAAGGGTCGAATTTTATGGAAATGCATAAGTTTTATGAAGGGCAATACGAAGAATTATCAGAAACGATTGATGAAATTGCCGAAAGAATAAGAGCCATTGGACATTACAGCGAAGGCAGGATAAAAGATTTTGTCAGATTAACCAATCTTGAAGAGCAGGAATATACCAACGAACAGAAAGTTCAAATCAAGAATTTGTTAGACGATCATGAAACCATTGCAAAAAGATTACAAAAGGAGATTGACGATTTTGATACTAAATACAACGATCCGGGGTCAGCAGACTTTATAACCGGGGTTTTAAAAATGCATCAGAAAATGGCCTGGATGCTTCGCTCCTATCTAAAATAGTACTGTAAATAAAAAATCCCAGCTAAAAACCGGGATTTTTTATTTACAATCAATCAATTTTCTATGCAAGAGATGCATCCATAGAAATTTCCAGTGCCTTAAAGGCAACGCTTACCGGGCAATTTGTTTTTGCTTCTTCTGCTGCGGTTTTAAATTGCTCTTCCGATATTCCGGGTACTTTAGCTTTAACTACCAGGTGCGATTTGGTGATAACGCCTTCATCAAGCGAAATACCACAGGTTGTTTCTATACTATCGGGCGTAAAGCCGGCAGCGCCTAATATAAAACTTAGTTTCATTGAAAAACATCCTGCATGAGCAGCTGCCATAAGTTCTTCGGGATTGGTTCCCTCCCCTTCTTCAAAACGCGATTTGTACGAGTACTGAGATTGGTTTAAAACAGTACTTTGAGTACTTAAATGTCCGGTTCCTTCTTTACCCGAACCATTCCATACTGCAGTTGATTGACGTGTCATACTTGTTTGTAATTTTAATTAATTAATAATAGATAATGATAACCTGGCAAGATTTTGAAAAGATAGACATTCGCACCGGCACTATAATAGAAGTAAACGATTTCTTAAAGGCTAAGAAACCCGCTTATATTCTTACAATAGATTTTGGTAGCTTAGGCATTAAAAAATCTTCGGCGCAAATTAAACATCATTACCATAAACAACAACTTTTAGGCCGGCAGGTTATAGCGGTAGTCAATTTTCCCCCAAAACAAATTGCCACCTTTTTTAGCGAATGCCTTGTGCTGGGCGTTTACGACGAAAATAATGATGTAATTTTATTGCAGCCTCAGCGTACCGTATCCAATGGCCTTTCAATCGGATAAATGATTCCCCAATATTTTACCTATTATCAATCGCCTATCGGACTTCTAAAAATAGCAGCAACCGATACTGTTATCTGCGAAGTAGTTTTTGTAGATGACAAAGCCGAAATAAAGACCGCCACTTTTTTAACACCTTTGCTACAGCAATGTATAGACCAGCTAATGGAATATTTTAATGGACTACGGCAGTCCTTTAGCCTTCCTGTGTTTCAGGAGGGAACGCCGTTTCAAAACAGGGTTTGGAGCGAGTTATTAAACATTCAATTCGGCAAAACCATTAGCTATTTGGATCTGGCTAAAAGGCTGGGCGACCCCAAAGTAATACGGGCAGCTGCTTCTACAAATGGAAAGAACATTATTAGCATCATAGTTCCCTGCCACCGCGTTATAGGTACCAACAACAGCCTGGTAGGTTATTCTGGCGGGTTGCCGCGTAAGAAATGGCTGCTTAACCACGAAAACAAAATTTCGAATGGCGTACAAACTTTATTTTAAATGGCTACAAAAATAACCCTGCTGTTAGGCGATATAACCAGGCTTAAGGCTGATGCAATCGTAAATGCCGCTAATTCGCAATTAATGGGCGGCGGCGGCGTTGATGGCGCCATCCACAAAGCAGGCGGCCCTGAAATTTTAGCGGAATGCAAAATAATTATCAGACGCCAGGGTTTGTGCCAACCTGGTCAGTCGGTTATTACTACGGCGGGTAACCTAAAGGCTAAACACGTCATCCATACCGTTGGCCCTGTATGGAAGGGTGGAAATAACAACGAAGAACAACTGCTTTCCTCCTGCTATCAATCGGCTTTACAATTGGCATTGGATAACAGCCTGCACAACATTGCGTTCCCTAACATCAGCACCGGTATTTACGGTTTTCCCAAAAAACCCGCAGCACAGATAGCTATTCAAACAGTTGATGATTTTCTGCGTAACCATCCTTCCAAAATTGATGAAATCATATTTGCCTGTTTTGATGAGGAAAATTTATCTATCTATCAACAAATACTTTCAGCAAAAAAAATATAGCGCCATTGATCATTATCGTAATCGAAAGAATAAAGAATGAAACCGCCCATTGTAAGACATTTTACTTTAAAGCGCATGATCATGAAAGTTTCGCTTACCTGCCCGGACAGTTTATCACATTAATTCTGCACCACAATAAAATTGAACAACGTCGTTCGTATTCTCTTAGTTCAACGCCTGGGGTGGATGAACTGCCTTCGTTCACGGTAAAGCGCATACAAAATGGCGCCATAAGCCGCTACCTTTTTGATCATTTAAAGATGGGCGATACTTTACAAGCCCTGGCACCTGCCGGCAGATTTACCATTAAAGAACCCAAAGACGTCAATTTTTTTATAGCCGCCGGAAGCGGCATCACCCCCATTTTCGCTCACATAAAACACTTACTCTATAACCAGGATTTTGCCAGGGTTGTGCTTGTTTATCAAAACCCCAACGAAACCTCTTCTATATTCAGAATTGATCTATTGGGGCTGCAAAACAAATTTGCAGACAGGTTTAATTTTATAGAACTTTTTAGCCAGCCGCAGGATGGTCAGCATACCCCTCAACGATTAAATAATTACCTGGTAGAAAAGCTGGTGATAGAAAATGTACATTCGGCATCCGTAAATTTTTACGTATGCGGACCACGCGCCTTAATGCTTATCGTAAAGTTTACCCTGCGGGTAATGGGGTATAAAGAAGATCAGATATTTAAAGAAAATTTTGTTATCGATCATATACCTCCTCCCCCGGCAATTACAGACACCCGGCCGCACAATGCACTCGTACATCTTAATAACAGGCAGCATCATTTTATTGTAAACTATCCCGAAAATATTTTAGAGGCTGCTTTAAAAAACAATGTACAACTGCCGTTTAGTTGCCGTGGCGGACGTTGCAGTACCTGTACCGCACAATGTGTTAAAGGAAGAATTAAAATGAGCCTGAACGAAGTATTGACCGATAAAGATGTTGAAAACGGATTGGTTCTTACGTGCCTGGGATATCCTGAAAGCGATATTGAATTGGTGTTTCCGTAAATTTACGCCCAATTTCTGACGATATAAATTGGAAGACATCACCTGCCAAACTGGATGTCTGTTTATATTTTTAAATCATCTCCGGTAAAACTCAGGGGTAACAACATCGCTGCCTTATCAATGATATATACCTTACCAGTCAATCCACCCATAATGACCCTGATATTTTGATTGACCCTGCTTTCGTATTCCAACAGGCTTTGACGGCAAATACCGCAGGGAGAAATGGGCTGATCGCTTTGGCCGTTAAGATTATTATAACTAATGGCCAGGGAGGTTATGGCTTCACCGGGATAAACCGAAGCAACTGCACCCAGTAACACTCTTTCAGCACATAGCCCAACGGGGAAACTGGCATTTTCCTGATTGCTGCCTGTTACCAAATTTCCGTTACTTAACCGGGCTGCCGCACCCACTTTAAAATTAGAATAAGGCGAATAAGAATTGCCTGTTATCCTTCTGGCCTCCAGCAATAACGAGGCGTCAGCAGCCTCAAGATCATCAATTGAATCGTACACTTCATACTCAAAATGATATTCACCTTTTTTCATACAAAAAATTATATTAAAAAAAATCCTTCCCCATTTACGGGGAAGGATAAATATAATAATGAATGTCCGATTATTTAATATTTTTAAATATGCGATTCCAACGCGGGCCATGCTCCCAGCTAAACCAAATTAAAGAAGCCCGGCCAACAATATTGGTTTCTGGTACAAAACCCCAATAGCGACTGTCCTGGCTGCGATGGCGATTGTCACCCATCATCCAATAATAGGTCCAATGACAGGTATAGGTGGTAGTTTCCTTTCCATTAATGAAAAATTTTCCATCTCTTTCTTCCATTTGCTGCCCCTCGTACACCGTAATAAGACGACGATAAATGTCAATATTTTCGGGGGTCAGGTTAATCGTGCTGCCCTTTTTAGGTATAAAGATGGGGCCGTAATTATCCGGTGACCAGGTGTTGCCCTTTGAGTATGGAAAAACTGAACCAGGAGAATTGATAAAGGCCGGTTCAATACTTTTAAAATTTGGTTGTTTTGATATCTTATTCGCCTCCAAAGGGGTCATATTAATTATCCAGCTATTAGGTTTTGCAGCATATTGATACATCTGCTGTTTGGTATCGTCGTTTATATCAATATGCAATTCGCTCATTAAGAATTCCTGGTTAAAGGGCTGACCATTGGTCTCAACAATATATTCAGTTTGCGAATAATCCGGTGCTGTATTTTTTACGCTGTTCAGGTAAACGTCGCCATTAATTATCTGTAGTGTATCTCCGCCTATGCCTATACAGCGTTTAATATAGTTGTCGGTTTTATCCATAGGATGTACCAGGATGGGATACTCAGCAAACAAAGCTTCGCGGTTACCATTAAAGCTTTGCCGTAAAACATCGTAATAGGGCATTTTTGACCCAAAATCGGGCAGATTAATGATCGTATCTCCTGCAGGAAAATTGAAGACTACCACATCATTATGCTTTACAGGGGTAAACCCTGGAAGCCTTTTGTACGGCAACTGAACCAATTTGGTATAGGATGGTGCGGTAGCCGAAAATGGCATTATGTTATGAACAAAAGGAAACGATACAGGCGTTTGAGGTATGCGCGGGCCATAACTCATTTTATTAACGAATAAAAAGTCGTTTACCAGCAATGTCTTTTCCATACTTTCGGTGGGTATGGTATAGGCTTCAAATATAAAAGTGCGGATAATGGTTGCTGCAACAACAGCAAAAACACCGGCATCAATCCACTCGCGGCTGGCCGATTTGCGGTAACGTTTAACCACCTCGTGACCTGGATATTTTACATCTTTTGAAAAGCCCAGGTAAGGAAAATAAATAAAAGGAAAGAATACAGTAAAGGTGTGATCGATTAGTGAAAATTTGCCGAAATGCATCACAAAAATGATGGTTATCCAAATAGTAACAAACTGTCCTGCAATGGGTATAAGTTGAATCCAAAACCAGATTTTTCTGATGTTGGTTTTCTCTACTATACACCAGGTATTGTAAAAAGGCACAAACGCTTTCCATGCCTCGATACCAGCTTTCTTAAACATTCCGTACATTCCAATATGCCAACCTATTGTAGCGATAATAAATAAAAACCAACCCATAAGTTAAATTTGATGTGGGCAAAAGTACCATTATAATCTGTAGGTATTATTTCTGTATAAAAAAGTTTTCTTAAATAAGTTTTGTTACATAAATGATTGGGAGATAATGAGAAATAAGGATATAAAAGATAGTTGGCGTAACTTAGAAGAGGATTATGAACACCTTTACGATACGCGATATTGAAAACCTGAGCGGAATAAAAGCACATACCTTACGTATTTGGGAGCATCGGTATAACCTGATAATGCCTAAAAGAAAAGAAAGTAACCACCGCTTTTACGACAATGAAGACCTCAAACACATTTTGCGAATTTCGCACCTATATCATCATGGTTATAAGATCTCAAGAATTGCCGCTATGGAAGTCGGTGCCATGAAAGATTTGCTGTCTACTATTCACAAAGGCTATTCTAACACCTACTTTATTAACCAGCTTTTGGAGGCTTCCATTGATTTTGATGAAGAAAAATTTGAAGATATTTTGAACCAGGCCATGAAGAAGCAGGATTTTGAGGATGTTATAATCAAGGTTGTTTATCCATACCTGCAAAAAATAGGGCTGCTTTGGGTTACCGAGAATATCATTCCCGCGCAGGAACATTTTTCAAGCAATATCATCAGCAGAAAAATAGTTTTGGCAATAGATGCATTAAAAATTAATGAGAACAGCAGCAGTAAGCCTATCCTGTTGTTTACTCCGGAAAATGAGTGTCACGAAATTCCGGTGTTGTATATTCAATATTTATTGAATAAAAACGGCAAAAAAACAATCAATTACGGAATAAACACTCCTTTAGAAGTCATTAAATTCTATTGTGCGGTAAGAAAAGTTTCTTGCCTGCACTTTCATGTAATTACCCATTTAAGCAACGAAACAATGGACGAATATTTGGAACGCCTGGCTGGCAATTTTCCGGATATTCAAATCGTTATGTCGGGCCCATGTGTTGAGCTGGTAAAAAAAATACGAGACAATGTAAGGCTGTTACGAAGCCAAAACGAAATAGCTAACTACGCCAAAGAATAAAAGGCTTTCAAAAGGATGCGCGGCCCTGCTATCACACATAATTTTTTACATCTTCTTCAGTAATTATTTTTCCTGATAATATAATCAGCCTTTCCACCACATTTCGCAACTCGCGGATATTGCCCGTCCAGTTGTGCGCTTTTAATTTTTCAATGGCTTTTGCTTCAATTTCCTTTTTAGCCTGCCCGTAATCCGCAGCTATATCTTCCAGAAATTTATCAACCAGCAAGGGGATATCTTCCTTACGTTCGTTTAACGAGGGTACATTAATAAGTATTACGCCCAGCCTGTGGTAAAGATCTAAACGAAATGTTTTTGCTTCTACCTCCTTTAAAAGGTCTTTATTGGTGGCTGTCACTACTCTTACATCCACGGCAATTTCTTTATCCCCACCCACCCTGGTAATTTTCCCTTCCTGCAGCGCTCTTAAAACCTTCGCCTGGGCGTTCAGGCTCATATCGCCAATTTCGTCTAAAAACAAGGTACCGCCGTTTGCTTGTTCAAACTTTCCGATTCGTTGTTTTATTGCCGATGTAAACGAGCCTTTTTCATGACCAAACAATTCACTTTCAATTAACTCACCTGGTATCGCGGCACAATTCACTTCCACCAATTGCCCTTCTGCCCTATTGCTTTTTTCGTGCAGCCAGCGGGCAACAAGTTCCTTTCCGCTGCCGTTATCTCCCGTTACCATAACCCGCGCATCCGTTGGGGCTACTTTTTCTATGGTTTCTTTTATCTTTTTAATTGAGTCGCTTTCGCCAATCATTTCCTGCACACGCGAAACTCTGCGTTTAAGTGTTTTGGTTTCCTTAACCAGCAATGTTCTGTCAAGCGCATTTCTTATGGTAATCAGCAACCGGTTAAGATCTGGTGGTTTCGATATAAAATCAAAAGCGCCTTTCTTTACTGCTTCCACTGCCGTTTCAATATTACCATGCCCGCTGATCATTATGATGGGCACATCGGCGTTAATAACGGTTGCCTTGCTTAAAAAATCTATTCCATCCAGCTTAGGCATTTTTATATCGCATAAGACTACATCAAAAGTAGCTGCCTGAAACTTTTTTAACCCCTCCTCGCCATCCGCGGCCTCTTCAATTTTATAGCCCTCAAACTCCAAAATTTCGGTCAATGTTTTTCTAATCGACTTTTCATCATCTATGATTAATATGGTTGCCATTTCGTAATTTTAAGGCTCTAAGATAAGGGCTTTCAGCAAGGCAAAAACGATTATAAACCAATTTTACAATTTTGTTTTCGGGGCAGGATCATTGCAAATGAATATATAAGTCGGCAACATAATAAGCATCGATGCGTTTAAAATAAAATAATCAATCTATAAATTGAAGGTGCAGGCAATAACCCATAAAAACAACATATCAACATGAAAAGATATTTATCCGTATTAAAGTACCATGTGTACATTATTGCATTGATCATTATACTAATTATAACGGGCATTATTACAAAAGGTAAGTTTGCAGTTTTAACCAATATTCTTGCCGGCGTTATTATGATCTATGCCGCCCTCATGGTTTTTTTCTGGATTGTAAAAACACCTGCGCGCAAAAACAAGGATGAAGAGATATAGTCACCATCGCTTTTAATGTTAGTTTTGAAGATGGCTGATATTGTTACCGATTTTCCTACTTTCCATCCAGTTGACAGGTCGCAATAATAAACGCATTCCAACCCCGGGATTTATAATTCTATTGGCTATTTCTGCCACCAATGCATCAATTTTAATAATATAATTTTCGTGAGCAGGCCCTTGTATTAAAGCCAGTGCAACGGCATTTGCCCAACTGGCTTTTCGGGCCGAATTAATACTAAAATTTAGCACAGGTTCTTCGCGCTTATTGGTAATTTTTTGCAGCGTACGCAGGGGAAACCAAATATTGGCCAGCGAATCCTGCACCTTCTGGCTTAAATCGGCAATAACATCGTTTATTTTTTCGAAATCTTTTTGCAAGCCATAAATTTTTTCGCCCGGGCAGGTTAGGGCGGCTGCAATAGAAAGGTCTAGGTTGATGTGGGTATTGATGCCTAAAATGAGGTGCTGCAATACGACCAGCGAGGCGTTATTACAAGCATCAAAAGCAGTCGTCCAGCCCTTACTGCATGATCTGTGGTTAACGTAGGCATCCCATGCAGTTATATAGCGATTGGCAAAATGTACATCCAACTGTTCCATTCTTGCGGCTTCTTCAAACATATTATTTAAGATACCTTGCTGAACAGCCACCGTCATGCGTCTGTATAATGTGGCAAAGTATCCCATTCTGCTATTTTGTTGTATGCACCTGTCAATGATTTCATCCAACCGGTTTATTACATCAATAATGTTCTGAGCTGCTTTCATATTTTGAAAAGTAAAACATGCGGATTATAAAAGCAACACCTACAATCTAATTGCTTTAAAATAAGGCAAAAAATATCCCGGAGAAAACCTCCGGGATACCCTTTATTCAATTCTATCAAAATTCTTTTCTATTTCTTCATGTACATCACCTCTTTAACCAACTGCACTGTACGGGGCACGTCGGGCAGGTAAAGCGCTGCAAGATTGGGTGCATAGTGCATAGGCGCATCGGCGCTGCATATACGGCGAATAGGTGCATCCAGATAATCGAAACCTTCTTTTTGAATTCTGTATGAAATTTCGGAGCTGATACTTGCAAATGGCCATTGCTCTTCAACAATTACCAAACGATTTGTTTTTTTAACGCTTTCCAATATGGTCATCCAATCAAGCGGACGTATAGTTCTAAGATC
>JBBRCW010000237.1:0-11067 GCA_038204535.1 Chitinophagales bacterium
TTGGGAGAAAGCTATTCAAGCACGGTAGAAAATGATTTTGTAGGCACAAAGCAATTTCCCCAAACGGGCTATGCCGTAAATGTTGACCGGGCGTCCTATAGCAATATCCGGCGTTTTTTGAATAATAAATCAAAGCCGCCAGCCGATGCGGTAAGAATTGAGGAAATGCTGAATTATTTTAATTTTAGCGTGGATCAAAAAATTTCGGATAACCAAACATTTACAGCTAATACCTCTGTTACGTCGTGCCCATGGAACCCCGATAATCAATTGCTGTATATAAACCTTACCGCAAAAAAGATCAACCTCGATAAAACACCTTCATCAAACCTGGTTTTTTTAATTGATGTTTCCGGCAGTATGGATATGCCCAACCGGCTGCCTTTATTACAAGGTGCCTTTAAATTATTAACAGATAACCTGCGGGCAAAAGATACGGTCTCCATCATAACTTATGGCGGTAACGTTTCCGTTGTATTGCAACCGACCAGCGGCAATAACAAGTTAAAAATAATTGAAGCGATCGAAAACCTGAAACCTGCCGGTTCTACGCCCGGCGAATCAGCCATTCGCCTTGCTTATAAATATGCAAAAAACACCTTTATTAAAGGTGGCAATAACCGGGTTATAATGGCTACAGACGGCGATTTTAATGTTGGCCAAACCAGCGAAGAAGAACTGGAAGACCTTATAGGGCAGCAACGAAAATCGGGTATCTTTCTTACCTGCCTGGGTGTAGGAATGGGCAATTACAAAGACAGTAAACTGGAGGCTTTGGCAAAAAAAGGCAATGGCAATTTTGCCTACATCGACAACCAGCAGGAAGCAGAAAAAGTTTTAGTGGAAGAATTTGCCCAAACGCTTTATGCGGTAGCTTCAGACGTTTTTCTTTCCGTAAAATTCAACCCCGACCTGGTTAAAGACTACCGGCTAATAGGTTTCGATAACAGGCAAAGCGCTATTGACGACACCAGCAGTATATTGGAAGGTGGTGAGGTTGGCAGCGGCCATCGGCTTTTAAGCGTATTTGAAATTGTGCCAGTCAATAAATTCGACACTTTACCTAAACAGGCAGAAATTGCCCATTTATTGCTTTCGTTTAAAACACCTGAAAATAAAAAAGTAACATTTTTAAATTTAGCTGCTCCTTTTAATTACAAACACATTGAAAATGCAGACTCCTGCCTTCGATTTGCCTCGGCGGTCATCATGTTTGGCAGCCTGATCAAACAATCATCTTTTTTTAAAAATACCAGCTGGGACGATATTTACCTATTGGCACTTTCCGGGGCAGAAAAAAATATACAGGTGCAGGCCGAATTTTTGGAAATGATACAGAAAGCCAAAAAAATTTACGGTAACAACAAAAAAAAGTGGTAAATAAAGACATACATCATTTACCAGCTTTCTTCCAGATTGTTCATTTGGTCGTTGTCTTTTAATTGCCTGGCAATATAAGAGGCCAGTATTCCCCCCGCAATATAAATTCCTATAGTTAATAAATTCTTTTTTAGCGGTTGTTCAGAGGCCCGGCTTCCGCTCCAGTTATCATCGTTTGCCTGCAAAAGTACTGCACCTACACCCGCAGTAAGCCCTAAAGCTGCACCTTGCAATAAATAGGCTTTTTCTAAATCCCGGCCTGTAAATGCCGCCAGTTTCGAACTAATTTTTTCGCTGGCAGAATTTA
The DNA here is from genome assembly GCA_038204535.1 of Chitinophagales bacterium. Lineage (GTDB taxonomy): Bacteria > Bacteroidota > Bacteroidia > Chitinophagales > Chitinophagaceae > Segetibacter. Next base: position 1,688 of record JBBRCW010000237.1, read on the forward strand.
ATAAATATTCCATATCCTGCTCGGGAACATCAAGATCGGCATGTTCAGCCAGCTTCGCAATTGTTTTCTTTCCGCTGTTTTCTATTAAAGGTGCTTTTCTATCAAAAATTCTTACAACAATTTGTAAAAGCGATAAGGGGCTTCTGCCAGCCAAATCATTTAACAAGGAGGATCTTGTACCCATAATGAATATTTAAGTTTATGTGTATTAAAGTTGCTTTTAATTAAACGGTTACTAAAATACAATGCCAACATAAAAGTTGCAGCAACAATATAAGCAGCCCATGTCATGAATTGCCGGCACCTGTCGTTAAATGAAAAAAAACGCCAAAAAAATTAAATTTTGGCGCATATCAGAAAATGTTTACCTGTTTGCACTAGGTAAAGGCCTCTTTTATTTTATCGAAGAAGCTTTTTTCGCTCTTATCGGGATGTGGTTTGAAATTGCTGGATTCATTCAATTTCTCGAGAATCTCTTTTTCGTCGTGGCTAACGGTTTGCGGCGTCCATACGTTTACATGTATTAACTGATCTCCTTTGGAGTATCCATTTACTTCGGGAAAACCCTTGCCTTTTAATCTAAAGATTTTACCGCTTTGCGTGCCGGCGGGTATCTTGATTTTTGCTTTTCCATCTATGGTTGGCACTTCAACCTGGGTGCCAAAAACAGCATCCGGAAAAGTGATATAAAGTTCAAAAGCCACATTCAAACCATCGCGGTGTAATGTTGCATGCGCTTCTTCCTCTATCAAAATGATCAGGTCGCCCGGTGCCCCTCCCCTTTCTCCGGCATTTCCCTTTCCACTCAAGCTTAATTGCATGCCTTCCTGCACCCCGGCCGGTATGTCGAGTGTTACCATTTCCTCTCCATACATTCTGCCTTCGCCTTTGCAACTGCCGCACTTAGCTGTTACTGTACTACCCTCGCCATTACAAGTAGGGCATGTAGATACGGTCTGCATTTGACCAAGAAAAGTATTTTGCACCCTTTTTACCTGTCCGCTTCCACCGCAGGTTGAACAGTTTTGTATGCTGTTTTTATCCTTTGCACCACTACCACCGCAGGTAGAACAAGTGACATACTTTTTAACCTTTATATTTTTTGAAACGCCTTTCGCTATTTCTTCATAGTTCAACTTCAGCTTTATACGAAGGTTACTGCCCCTTTGGCCAGTGGAACGTCTTCCGCCACCCCGGCCCCGGCCACCCCCGTTAAAAAAGCTGCCGAAAATATCTTCGCCGAAAATATCGCCAAACTGGCTAAAGATATCTTCCATATTGCTGCCGCCGCTAAAGCCGCCTGTACCAGGCCCAAATGCAGCATGGCCATAACGATCGTATTTCGCCTTTTTGTCAGTATCGCTTAATACTTCGTAAGCTTCTGCAGCTTCTTTAAATTTTTCTTCTGCTTCCTTATCACCAGGATTACGATCCGGGTGAAACTGCATCGCCACCTTTCGATACGACTTTTTAATCTCATCGGCACCGGCATTCTTACCAACACCTAATATCTCGTAATAATCTCTTTTTGCTGACATATAACTTCTTCCCTAAAACGGATTTTTTTTATTATTATAAAAGCATTATTTGTATTTAAACATTTTCATTAAGCCTTGCTGCCCATTCACCATATCTAAACCGGTTAATGCTTTATCATTTGTATAAATATTGGATTAGGTCAAAATTGGCCCATCCAAAATCTTAAAACGTTTTTTCAGATCATTCTATTTTCATATGTCAAAATTGCAATTGCACTACTTTCCTAAATGAAAACAGTTCAATTTCTTCCTCCTTACTTTCCAACAATGGCTTTAGCGTGTCTTATGATCTTATCGTTCAGGTAATAGCCTTTTGTAACCTCATCAACCACCTTTCCTACCAACGCTGGTTCGGGTGCAGGTATTTCAGTAATGGCATCATGTTTTTCAACATCAAAGTCATGTCCGATGCTTTCCATTGGTTTAAGTCCCCTGCTTTGCAGTGTATTTCTCAGTTTATTAAAAACAATTTGTAAGCCTTCTTTAACCTGCCCGGCATCATCGGTTTTTTGAAACTGCTTTTCGGCCCTGTCCATATCGTCTAAAACATCCAATAACGAAACGATAATTTCCTTACCGGCTGTCTGCATCAATTCAATCCTTTCTTTAGCCTGCCTTCTTTTCGCATTATCAAACTCGGCAAATAAACGCAAATATTTATCTTTTTGTTCCTGCAATTCTTTCTGGCATTTCTCAACTTCATCTACCGCTTTTTCTTCTTCCTCTGCTGTAAACATAGGGTCGCTCAAGTGGCTTGTTCCAGGTAAATTATCGTCAGAATTAATGTTTATTTCTACGTTGGCTTCCTGGCCGTTTATCGAATTGTCAGCTTGCTGCATATCTTTTTCTTCCATTTTAATGATTTTTTGGCAAAAATAATAGTCAAACATTATTCCAAAAGGTCATTAATAGCCAAAATGACATTATTTAAAAAATAGCGAAAGACAATCCTGTAAAATTATCTTTGGCGAATGATAAAGGTCATTTTAAACAAGAAGATCAGTCAGCGAATAGCCAGTGGCCACCCGTGGGTATACGGAAACGAGGTAAATAATATAGCAGGCGAACCCGAACCCGGCAGTATAGCAGAAGTTTTAACACATGATAATAAATTTATTGGCAAAGGGTACATAAACCCGATGTCTCAAATAATTGTGCGTTTGCTTACCCGGCAAAAAAGCGAAGAAATTAATGAAGATTTTTTTTACCGCCGGATTTTAAAAGCCTGGCAATACCGCCAAAAATTGGGTTATACCGAAAATTGCCGGTTGGTTTTTGGTGAAGCAGACTTTTTGCCAGCCTTAATAATAGATAAGTTTAATGATTACCTGGTTATACAAACCCTGGCGCTGGGCATTGACCGGTGGAAAGATGCAATAGTTAACAGCCTTCAAAAAATTTTACAACCCAAAGGAATATATGAGCGTAATGATGTTCCGGTACGCGAACTGGAAGGGTTACCCCAGCAAAAAGGATTTTTAACCAGTCCATTTGACCCAAACATCATAATAAACGAAAATGGTCTTGAGTTTAATGTTGATATTGAAAACGGGCAGAAAACCGGCTATTTTTTAGATCAGCAAGACAATCGCAGGGCAATTAAAAATATTGCACATGGTGCAGATATCTTAGGCGCTTTTACCTACACGGGCACTTTTGAGATACATGCAGCCCATTATGGCGCCAAAAGCGTACTGGGTATCGACATATCGGAAAACGCAGTGAACCAGGCGAATAAAAATGCTGAACTAAACAACCTTCAGCATGTTTGCCAGTTTAAGTGTTTAAATGCTTTTGATGTATTAAAAGAGTGGGGGAAAGATGGGCCGCGTTACGATATGGTGATGTTAGATCCGCCGGCTTTTACAAAAAGCAGGGTAAACATTCAAAAAGCGGTAACAGGTTATAAAGAAATCAACCTGAGGGGTATGAAACTAATAAAACCAGGCGGCTTCCTGGTTACCAGCAGTTGTACAAATTTGGTTTCGCCAGAGCTTTTCCTGGCCACTATAAACGATGCTGCCAAAGATGCCAAACGAACCCTGCGACAGGTGACCTTTTCCGCCCAATCGAGCGATCACCCCATTATTTGGGGACTTGAAAATACCAATTACCTGAAATTTCTAATTGTGCAGGTGCTGTAATCTGCGATGGAAAAAATTCTACATTTATAGCATCATTAAAAGGAAACCTGCACAATAATAATAGTGGAAAGTTTGTTTACTGTACAGTACCCAACCTTTAACCCGTTATGTCGCAGATCATTTCCGCTTTAAAAAATTTTAGATATAGTGCTTTGCTCGTCTCATCGAGAGCAGGGGTATTACAACATTTTAATTTTGATATCAGAAAAAAAATACAGGGACGAAAGTTTGTATTACCCATTGTAGACGGCATTGGATACCAAAACCTGGTAAATACGGAGCCATGGTCGGTTGAGATTTACCGGAAAATACTATACAATTTTAAAGGAAGTTTTATTGATGTTGGCGTAAACAATGGCCAAACTATTTTAAAGATCGCCTCCATTAATCCGCAGCAATCGTACATTGGCTTTGAGCCAAACCCGGCCTGTTACAATTATTCACGCAAATTGATCAGGAAAAACAAGCTTAGTACCTTTTCGTTGTTACCAGTGGGATTGCATTATGAAGACAAAATTGTGGAATTATACCACGACAACGAATTTGCCTCGGGTGCCAGTATGCTTTCTAACTTTAGGGTGAAGAAAGAAAAATACAACCAGGTGCAAAACGTATCGGTGATGGTGGGCGATAAAATTTTGGCCGACAAGAATCCCGAAGCTATCTCCATTATTAAGGCCGATGTAGAAGGCGTTGAATTGGAAGTTATGACAGGTTTGCAAAATAGCCTGACAAAATTTAAACCGGCTGTTTTACTGGAAATTTTGCCTGTTTACAATGCCGCCTCAGAAAATGGCCGCTTTAGAAAAGGGCGGGAAGACCGGCTTTTACAACTAATGGCTGGTCTGAATTACAAAATGATGCTCATCAACGAAAAGGAAATAACCCTTACCCGGCTTAACAAAATTGAGGTACATGGCGACATGGGCAAAACCAATTACCTGTTTGTACATGCCGACAATCTTGAAAAAATTTCGCAGATTATAAAAGTTAGCTAACCGCTTCTGCTATAAAAATTCAGACAAATTAACCAACGGAGAGCAAAGTTTCTTCCAATATTTTCGCTTTAATAGATACTTGCAAATAGCAGGGATTTTGTTTTTAAAGGTGTTGATAAGCTAGTTCCGTTGAAGGATACTTTTGCTGACTGCAGGTTTATTCCTGCTGCACCCAAACGTATTTTCCGTTTTTAAAGTAGATAATTCCACCACCACTCGCTTCGTCAACATGAATGAAAATGCCGTCATTGTTTAATAAGAACTTTCTACTGTCGGGGACTTGGTCTTCACCAACAATTTCGCCGTCTATAACATTATCCCAAATCTTAGTTCCCTTTTTAGCGACCGAAAATTGTCCAACCCAATTAAAGTCGTCAAATTCAGTTTGTACGTCTCTTCCTTTTTTGAGTAAGATGGAATTATTGGTCAAGCCATGTTTAATAAATAATGCGTCCTTGCCTGTTATTTTATGTCTAATAAGGATTGCTGTGTCTAAAATATCGTCGGGATTAAAAAGTCCTGTCACCATAAACGGCTGATGTCCTTTTGAAATTTCATAAGCCGTGTCAAAGCCATATGGATTAACAGCATTACCTGAACTCTCGTATTTTATTATGTCTGTCTCGCTACTGGCTGTGTCATCCGTAATAGCATTTGTTGTTTGCGTTCTGTCATCACAAGCAACGATATAAAGCAATAAAAATAGTCCGAAAATTCGTTTCATAAACGTTTAATGTGTGTTACAAAAAACTAACAAATTCCATTTCCAAATTGAAGAAAGCAAAAAAAACGAACCCTTTTATGAGTTCGTAATAAATATTTGCTGCTACTATTGATAATAAATCCAATTACTTAATCACCTGGAACTTTCCTGATTCAACGATGCGGCCTGTTTTATCTCTTAACTGGTAGATATAAACGCCCCTGTAAAAATCGCTCAGGCTGATGGATGTTTTTGTGTTGAGAGACGATGTTTCAGACACCTTTTTGCCAACAAAATTATAAATCTGAAGTTTATAGCCTTTGTCGGCTGATTTTTGAAATTCGAAGTTAATAACTGAAGCTGCCGGGTTAGGATAAAATTTCAGCACCTTTACCGGGCCTTCGTTTTCAGAAGGGGCCTGTTTTGCAACCTGTGCATTTACGCACAAGCCTAAAGCCAGGAATAAGGTGAATAAAAATAATTTCATGTAATAAATATCCTATGCGTCAAATAATTGTTGTGGTAAACGAATATAGCAAATTTAAGTAAAATGTCTAAGCCAAATGAATGTTTCTACTTTATAACCTGAAAATTAAAACAATATTAATGGAGGAGCCCGCCCAACACAGTCAGAATTGCAAGATTATGGCGTTAGGTTCAGGTTCTTTAACAAATTTCTTTTTGCTGAACGCTACCTTCTTTATAAATCAATTGTTGCAACCTGTATTAACAACTTTCATTTCAATGAATACCGCTTTGTTAAACAGCAAAGCAAAGTAATAATACAACTGCTCCTGCACTTTAAACTTATCCGTCACCAAAAGGCTGACGAGAGAATTCACGAAGCGTTGGCCTTGCCGGGCTGTTAACCGATAAAGAATTACCAATACCGTCTTATCCGGTCATATAATCGTCTGCTCTAATAACTTTCCTAACTAAAACCTCGGACAACGTACTGCATTTTTACTGCTGTTGTCCCTGTCAAAGAAACCTGCGTAAGTGATTGACAATTCCATGCCACCCCTGCCCTGGCTGGCAGTTTTTAACTCCGACACATTTACATCGTAACTTAAGGCTATGGAAAATGGATTATAATCCAGTTTTATCACCGGTATCAACGCATCTTTCCAACGCATGTAAGCGCCCATGTGTAAAGTATAATCCGGCTTGTCCATGTCTTCGCCAATCTTATAAGAAAATGTTGCACCGCCAATTGTTTCCTGGTAGTTGCCCTGCACATTATGATCGGCCTGAAGGGTAAAGTATGAAAATTCGTTTAAGGTAAATCTTGCTCCGGCAGAGACTACCCATTTAGGATTTAATTCTACTGACGGATTATTATAAAACGAGTTTTTTGGCCGGTTAAAGTGATGGTAAGCGATGCCAATAAAATAATTGTCGGTAAGGCGGTCGCCCATGGCGGAGTTAAAACTCATGCCCACACTTCCATCCATATACGAATAATTGGCGTTGGTAAAGGATTCGCCATCGGGCAGGCCGGGATTGTAGCCATTACCATCGAAATGATTATTGGTGGTGATCTTACTTCTGTCTATTCGGCGTTGAACAAGGCCACCCATAAAACCCAGCGAAAGATATTTGTTTCTTTCGGCGCTCAAAGCCTTGTGATAATTTATGGCTGGTAAAATATTAGTAGTTGTAAAATTGGTGGAGCCTGCCTTATCGTACACCAATTGAAGCCCGGTAGTTATAAAGTCATTCTCGTGGCCAATGGGCTGTTTATATTCCATATTAAACGAGCCCGTCTTATAGGGCACCGTTACACTACCCCACTGGTCGCGATAAACTCCCTGAATTCTTATATCGCCATCAAAAAGGCCGGCAAGCGATGGATTACGCAACAATGGCGTTTCAAAGAATTGCGAAAAATGGATATCCTGTGCCGATGCTTTCGGACAAGGTAATAGTGCGACTAACATCGCAACAATCGGCAAATAGTAAAAATTACGCATAATAGGGCGGTTGGACTCCTTTAATAACGCAAACATTTATTATTTATTGAATGAGATTAATATTTCCTGAATAATTTAATACCTGGCTATTGTCGCATACCACTTTCATAAAGTAGGTATAAACTCCACTCTCCTGTGTCTTACCATTCACCTTTCCGTCCCATCCGTTGCTTACATTATTGAGTACCACATTTCTTCTTTCAAACACTTTTTGTCCCCAGCGGTTAAAAACGGCAAGATAATCAATTGAACGAACTCCCTTTCCGCGAGGAAAAAAGTAATCGTTCATACCATCGCCGTTTGGAGAAAAAGTATTGGGAATGAATAAAGTGGAATTATTACAGGTAACAAAAATATTTATACTGTCGCCAGCTTCGCACCCGTAATTGTTAGCGACCTTAACTGAATAGTTTTCGTTTCCCGCCACTGTTAATACCGGATTTGCACACGTGGTGCAGCTTAAACCCGATGACGGTGTCCATCTGTAAGTGACAACATCTGCCGAAACAACCGGCGAAAATTGATAGGTATTACCTACCGAAATAGTTACATCGGGGCCTAATTCTACGTTTGGCCTGCCCGACACGATCACCTTTACCGTAGCAGTATCGTTAAAACAACCCAGGGTATCATATCCTATCACGTTAATAGTTACCGATGCATCTACTCTTGCAACGGGGTTTGCAATAGCCGGGTTATCAAAAGCAGATGCCGGCAACCATTTATAACCTGGTGCTCCGGATGCCTGCAATTGCAACGACTGCGGACTGCACAATACCACATTTTCCGGTGCAACCAGTTGATAAGGCTGTATCACTTTTATAAAAATAGAATCCGTAACAATACAGTCGGTTGGTATTAATGGCCCGGAAATCTTGTACCAGCTATCAGTAAGCGGACTGGCAACAGGATTATTACAGTTAGTGCAACTAAGGCCGCCGGCAGGTTGCCAGTTGTATGATGAAAGGCCGGAAACCGACAATTGTATTTTATCGTTTCTGCAAATAGCGGTGTCGGCGGTTCTAATTAACTCGAAAACCGAACTGATATTGACGGGCTGGTTAACACTTACAATGCAACCGGCATTACTGGTTACGTTTAATTGATTTTGAAAATTACCCGCACTTGTAAAAGTTTGCAATGGGGGAAACTGTCCGGCGAATTGCTGCCCGTTGCCAAACTGCCACTGCCATGTTCTTATAGAAGTATCGCTGTCAGACTCTGCAGCAAATTTGATAATATTAGAGGTGCAGGAATCTGATGACGAACTTATATTGACGACCGGAGTTGCCGCTACGGTAATAAATGTATTCTTAATTACCTGATTATTGCAACCCGAAGGAGCGCTAACCGATAATTTCACATTGTATTTGCCCGGCCTGGCATAATAATGACGGGGATTTTTAAAAGCCGAGGTTGTTCCATCACCAAAATCCCAATTTGTCCTTAGCTGGTTAATGGCAGTACCAAGGCTGTCTGTAAACTGAACCCATCCGCTATCGCACAAAACCAATTTATCGGCATTAAAACCTGCGCTAAATTCATCCACCACCACCGTATCTTTTCCTACTAAAGATACCGAGCAGCCGGCCGGATTTTTTATAATGACTGTTGGAATAAATCTGCCCCCTTTAGTGTAGGTATAACTGGTTACAGAATCAGTACTGCTATTGTTTACGCCATTGCCATAATCCCAGGTAAACTGAATAGCGCCCTGCGTTTTAGCCCTGAAATTCAGCGTAAGCGGGGCTCAGCCCGTCGCATTGTCATAAAAAAGTTGTCCTTCGGGACCTGAAATTATAATGGTTGCGCTGGCCGAATCCATACAACCGCCGCCGCTGGTAATTTTTAATTTTGGATGATAGGTACCCGGGTAGAAATAATAATTATCGGCCTTGGCCTGTGTTGATATATTGCCATCATCAAAATTCCATTCGTATTTTAAGCCATAATAACTGCTGTCGAAAAATTTAATCTGTGCCGGCGGACACGACACAAACGTATCGCTGACCGAAAAGGAAGCT
>JBBRCW010000238.1:0-11026 GCA_038204535.1 Chitinophagales bacterium
AAACAAAACAAGGGATATTTGCCCTAACTGGCTATTTGACACTCCTGCCCCCGATGTAGCCATTGGAAAACGTTGTTTGCCTTTTAAAGTTGAAATGGTGGTACGCGGCAACCTGACCGGCCATGCGTGGCGTACCTATAAAAGTGGAAAAAGAACGCTTTGCGGAATTACTATGCCAGAGGACATGCGAGAAAACGATTATTTTCCTGCACCCATTATTACCCCGAGCACCAAAGCCGAAGTAGGACATGATGAGGATATTTCGAGAGAAGAAATAATAGAAAGAGGTATTGTTGGTGAAAAGGAATATGAACTGATGGAAGAATATACCCTTTCATTGTTTGCCAGAGGAAAGGAACTGGCCGCTAAACAAGGATTGATCTTAGTGGACACAAAATACGAATTTGGAAAAATTGACAATGAGATCTATTTAATGGATGAAATACATACGCCTGATTCTTCCAGGTATTTTTATATGGATGGGTTTAAAGAAAAGCTTGCGGCAGGCCAGCCTCAAAAACAGCTAAGTAAAGAGTTTGTAAGAGAATGGCTAATAGCAAACAACTTTATGGGTAAGGAAGGACAGATTGTGCCGCCAATGACCGAAAGCTGGATCAAAACAATCAGCAACCGCTACATTGAATTATTTGAAAAGCTGATCGGCGAAAAATTCGTTCCTGAGGTACTTAGTTCAGCTGAAACCGAAAGAAGAATTATGAAATCTTTGCAGCAATTGCAATCGCAATAATTACCGCGTGTTTTAAATAATGCCTTGCTTAATTTGGTTATTGCGGGTTTAGTCACTTAGTATTTATGGCGGAATTTCCTGGTTAATCAGGGAAAGAGAAGTGATTGATTCATGTTTTCAACATTCCAAAAAAACTATCAATATGACAACAGAACAGGTTTTCTCTTTTTGCAGCACCCTCGTTCTTCCTGGTTGGTTATTGCTTGTTTTCTTTCCGCGATGGAGACCCGTCAGCCACATTATTACAGGTATTATTGTTACTGTGCTGGCGCTGGTTTATGCGTTTTTTATATTTACAAATCTGCAGCCCGCCGATATGCAAAGTTTTAGCTCATTAAAAGGAGTAATGGCTTTGTTTACCAACGAGCAGGCTGTTTTGGCAGGATGGATACATTACCTTGCTTTCGATCTGATTACCGGTCTTTTTGAAGTAAGAAATGCAGAGAAACATTCGATCAGCCAATGGCTGTTGGTTCCTTGTCTTTTTTTTACTTTTATGCCGGGGCCGGTTGGTTTATTACTTTATTTTATTATCCGGTCTGTCAAAACACGAGAGCTTTTTCCTTCAAACGGATAGGTACAACACAATTAATAATCGGTTTTTGATAATTCCTAATTCCATTTTTATGATCTGGTACAAAGCACCATGCGAAAAATAATACTTAACGTAGCTGTTTCTTTAGATGGTTTAATTGAAGGGCCCGCAGGCGAATACGACTGGTGCTTTACCGACCAGGATTATGGAATGACCGCATTTTTAGACCAAACCGATGCCATATTTTTTGGAAGAAAAAGTTATGAGGTTTTTAAAAAGCATGATGAGGGTATTTGGCCAGATAAAAAAGATATGTCTTTTCTAACACCTTGCAAAAACCACCTGCTAATGCCGTTTTGGTAAATGGCGATATTGTAAATAAAATTGCAGCGGTTAAAAAAGAAGATGGAAAAAATATCTGGCTGTTTGGCGGGGCTTTGCTGACTACTGCCCTCCTTAATGCGGGTCTGATTGGCGAAATGATTTTATCTGTACACCCCATTGTGCCAGGCGCAGGCAAGCCATTGTTCAGCCAGGCCTCACAAAGGCATTCACTCGTGCTGCTGCATTCAGAAACCTACACCAGCAGATTGGTTCAGTTAACCTACCAAATTAAATAGTCTTGTTGGAATGACAAACCATATGTCATCCCGAGTTATTAATTTTTGGTTCCCAAAAAAGTTCTTTGAAGATGACATGGGAAAAGTGCGAATTTTGCTATAGCAAAAAAAGGCAACTTATTGCAGTGTGGCAGTCGCTCCTTTAGTGTATAAAATACCTGATCCTGAGCTTTGTTTCAAAGAAAAGCAAAGTACTTTTTGGTGATACAACTTCCAAAAGAAGTTTATTCCCGCATGGCAGCGTGCCTTATACCCCGTACTTTCTTTGAGCTATAAGTTACCTCTTTATAAACCTTAAAAGTATAATTATGAAAAAGGTAACGGTTTTTGAAACGGTTCACGAACATGCGGCGGGAATTGATATTGGCGCTGAAAAGATCTTTGTATCTCCGGACGGCTTGGAGGTTGTCAGCTTTGATACCTTCACATCGGGCTATCATCAATGCGTTGAATACCTACAGCAAAAAGCGATTACAGAGGTTGCTATGGAAGCTACGGGAGTTTACTGGATAGCGCTTTATTTTATGCTTGAAAGCTGCGGATTTAAGGTATGCCTGGTAAACCCTAAAGAAACAAGGCAGGTAAAGGGTCGTAAAACAGATGTGAAAGATTGCCAGTGGATACAAAAGCTCTTTAGTGCAGGTATTTTGCGTCAAAGCTTTATACCTGAACAGAAGTATATGGAAGTAAGGCAACTGGTAAGAGAAAGGATAGATATAATAGAGATGGGAAGCACCTATATAAACAAAATGCAAAAATGCCTTGAACTGATGAATATAAAGCTAAAGGAAGTTATTAGTCAGATACATGGTGCAAGCGGTATAAAAATGATAAAAGCGATCTTAAAAGGTGAACGTGATAAAGAATTTCTGTTAAGCCTTTGCGATAAAAGAATTGTTGAGAAGAAAGGAGAGGGAGTTCTAAAAGCTTTGGAGGGTAATTATAACGATACTTATTTATTCATGCTAGAGCAAAACCTGCACATGTGGGAAAAGCACCAGGAGCATATAGGTGTAATCGATAAGCGGATAGAACTGTTGCTGCAGGAGCTGAGTAAGGATAAAGAACTATTGGTTAAAAATAGTAAGCCAAAACCTATACGCCATCATGCACCACAAATAGAAGGACTGCACCAAATGTTAATCCAGCTGTATGGAGTAGATGCCAGCAGTATATCAGGTTTAAATGATTATAGCCTGTTAAGATTAATAGGAGAAACAGGGGTAGACCTGTCAAGGTTTCCAACGAAAAAGCATTTTGTAAGTTGGTGCCTATTAGCCCCCAAACATCACCAAAGTGGTAAAAGAAATAAGCGTGTAAAAGGAACAAAATGTAATAAAACCGGACAAATATTTAAAGAAATAGCACACGCGCTTATAAACAGCAAAAATATAGCTATCGGCAGTTTTATAAGAAAGCTAAAAGCAAGAACAGATTCAGGAACAGCCATCAAAGCAGGTGCAAGAAAATTAGCAATAGCTTATTTTGATATACTTACTAAAGGAAGTGATTATGTAGAAGCGGGAACAAAAAAATATGAAGAGCAGATAGTAAAAAGAGAAAAAGCATCATTAAATAAATTGGCAAAAAAGTATAATATGAAAGTAGTTGAGTTACAGGCGGCCTCCTAAATGTGTCATTGGCAGGAACGAGGGATCCGTTGTTGCTAGGGAGGGATTCCTTCCCGATCAAAATCGGGATCGGAATGACAGGCTAAGTCAGAATGTCATGAAAACCCACATGTCATCCCGAAATTCCTTTGGAAGGTAATAGTATTAAAGAATTCCTTATTCGTATTACAAGCCGATCTTCTTTTCTATCAGGTAAGAGTTTCGCTCAGATGAATTGCGTGAAACCAATTCGGCAATAAAGCCTGCAAGAAATAACTGCATACCTATGATCATGGCGGTAAGTGCAATGAAAAATGTGGGCTTGTTGGTTAGGCCAAACTCTGGCGATACCAGTTTTGCAATAACCAGGTAAAGACTAATACCTAAGCCGAGTAAAAAGCAAAGGGTACCATACAAACCAAAAAAGTGCATAGGCCGTTTGCCGAATTTGCTTACAAATGTTATGGTGGTAAGATCCAGGAAGCCATTAATAAAACGCTCCCAGCCAAACTTGGTAGTGCCATATTTACGGGCACGGTGTTCCACTACTTTCTCTCCAATTTTTCTAAAACCGGCCCATTTGGCAATTACGGGTATATAGCGGTGCATTTCGCCATAGACCTCAATACTTTTAATTACCTTTTTTTTATAAGCCTTCAGGCCGCAATTAAAGTCGTGCAATTTAATGCCGCTGGTACGGCTGGTAACGCTATTAAAAAATTTGGTGGGGATGGTTTTGGTCAAAGGATCAAAACGTTTCTTTTTCCAGCCGCTGACCAGGTCATAATTTTCGTTGACGATCATATCCCGCAGCCCGGGTATTTCATCGGGAGAATCCTGCATATCTGCATCCATCGTAATGACCACATCTCCCTCGACTGCTTTAAAGCCTTCGTTTAATGCAGCCGATTTGCCGTAGTTTCTTCTAAAACGGATGCCTTTTATATGATTATTGACAGCGCTTAGATTCTCAACTACCTGCCAGCTGTCATCTGTACTGCCATCATCGACCAAAATAATTTCGTAGGTTAAATTATTTTCATCTACTACACGTTTTATCCAGGCGCAAAGTTCGGTAAGCGATTCTTCTTCGTTGTACAGGGGAACAACTATTGATACATCCATTCTATTATATTACGCTGGTTGTTGAAAAGGGTCGCGTGGATTTTTTTTAGCCACAGCCGCGCCTATTAATGATGATATGGCGCCTACTATAAGGTAGGTAACCATTATACCGCCTATAATGAAAACCCAAAACATGTTCTTTACCAGTGCCTGCTGCTTTTCAATAATGTCGTCCGATGCACCGGATTTTTCTGCTTCACGGGCGGCAATATCAAAAAATCTCTGCTTCAGCTCCGGCATTATTAAAAACATGATAATCGTAAATAAAATAGTAAGACAGGTAATAACGGCAGTAGTTTTAAATCCATCGGCAAAAACATTTCCGAAAGTTACGTTATGGCCATTCTGGTTACTATAAACGATACATGATCCTATTATGCTTCCAAATAAAATAAGGGTTGAAAACCAGCGAAACCAGCTTTCCGTATCGAGGTCTAATAATTGTCCGGTTATACTTATAGCAAATAATACAAGGCTGATCATTACTCCCTTGACGACGGTAGTGGTAACTTTTGGCTCCATAATCATAGTTTTATTTGTTCAAATATAATAGGTCTTTATTGATTATGCCAACAACTTTGCCTTTTAATACATTGTTTATAAAAGCATTGTTACTGCACTTTCCCTTATTATCTGCTTTTGTAAAGGCAGATTCCGATTGCCTGCTGTAGAGGGTTATTTGTGCCCGTGAGCCAGGCTGGATGCTTGCTGATGGCAGGCCGAAAATGGTTCGGGCATTGCTGCTGAATAAATTGATGAGCTGCTGGTCCGATAGATTTTCGAATATTGTATTAATTACCCTGAAAGAACTTTCTAAACCCGACATGCCATGTTTGGCGTATTCAAATTCGCACACCTTATTATCCCAGTCTTGCGGCAGGTGATGCGTGGCGATGCAATCAATTTTGCCCTCTAGCAATGCCTGTCTTAATGCCAGCATATTTTGCCGGTCGCGCAGTGGAGGGTCCACTTTCAAATTGGTATCGTAACTGGCCAGGTCTTCGTCGCAATAAAATAAATGGTAAGGTGTAACGCTGCAGGTAACCTGCAAACCATCTTGTTTTGCCTGGCTAATCAGTTCAATACATTTTGCGGATGAAACGCCGGTGATGTGCAATTTACTATGTGTGTACCGGGCCAGTTCAATATCCCTGGTCACCATAAGTTCTTCGGCAATTTCGGGCACACCCGGCAGGCCGAGCCTGGTAGATACAATACCTTCGTTCATTAAGCCTGATTTGCCTATGCTTTTATCTACAGGTAACTGTATGAGCACGCCGTTAAACGCTTTAACGTATTGAAGGGCTTTTAAAAACAGCCCGGGCGTTTGTACGGGTTGTAAGCCATCGGTAAAGGCAACCGCCCCGCTATTGTGCATGTCGTACATTTCCGCCAGGTCTTTTCCTTCAATATTTTGGGTGATGGCAGCCAACGGCATTACAGTCACCGGCAACGAACGGCCCCGCTGAACAATATATTCAACCTGCGTTTTGCCGGCAACCGCCGGATTGGTATTGGGCAGTGTAAATACAGTTGTATAGCCTCCCGCCGCAGCCGCCGCGGCGCCGGTTTCAATGGTTTCTTTGTATTCGATACCCGGATCGCAAAAATGGGAAAAAATATCTACCCATCCCGGCGAAACGTATATGCCGGGTTCGTTAACAATAGTTGCTTCGTCATTTTCCAGTTGATCTTCAATGGCAACCACCAAACCATTATCGATAAAAATATCTTTTTGCTGCCCGTTAAAAGGAGATTGTAAGTCTGTAATGATTACCTGCTTCAGTAAAAGCTTCATGTAGTGGGTAATAAATTTGGTGCAATATACCCGATTTTTATAAAAAGCCTTTACATTTGCCATCCTTTAAATATTCGGGATGTAGCGCAGTCCGGTAGCGTACTAGCATGGGGTGCTAGGGGTCGCTGGTTCGAATCCAGTCATCCCGACTAAAGGGGTCGTCCCGGTTTTGATACCGGGATCATCCCGACTGAAGGAAACCCTCCATACCGGAGGGTTTTTTAATTTGAAATGATTAGGGATGTAGCCCCGCCGCGGCGGGGTAATAGCATGGGGTGCCAGGGGTCGTCCCGGTTTCGCATCGGGATCATCCCGACTGTTAAAAAGAGGCTGTTCTTTTGAGACAGCCTCTTTTTGTTATAAAACCTTAGTATTAACAAATTTAGTATGGATGAATACTTCGTCTATATCATAAAGAGCTTGAAGGATGGCCGATATTATATTGGCTCAACAGCTAATGTCGAGGCCAGGCTCCAATTTCACAATGCCGGTTTACAACGTTCAACCAAACATCGAATTCCCTTTATACTGGTGTATTCCGAAAAACTCCCCTCGAAATCGCTTGCATTGCAACGTGAAAAGCAAATAAAAGCTTATAAGGGTGGCGAAGCCTTTAAGAAGCTAATTAAAGGGATGTAGCCCCGCCGCGGCGGGGTACTAGCATGGGGTGCTAGGGGTCGCTGGTTCGAATCCAGTCATCCCGACTAAAGGGGTCGTCCCGGTTTTGGTACCGGGATCATCCCGACTGAAGGAAACCCTCCATACCGGAGGGTTTTTTAATTTGAAATGATTCGGGATGTAGCCCGCCGCGGCGCATTGGCGTCAACTTAAGACTTCTGCAATTTAGCTATAACCCTTACCAGGCAATGGTTTGAAACGATTAGATTACTTAAGAATTGATAGATACTGATATACGGTAAATTGTGCGGAAAAGGCGGCCATAAAAAGATGCGGTACAAGCTGGGGTGCCAAGAGTCGTCCCGGTTTTGGTACCGGGATCATCCCTATATTGCTTATTAATATTAAACCTCCGTGAACATCCAGTGGAAAACCGCAAAGAGAAGAAGGGAATTTGTTTCTTTGCGTTCTCTGTGAAAGCCTCCTATATTTAACAAAGCCGGTCACGCCATCGGGCCTATCGTGTGGACACATTCGTAAAGTTTTTTTTGCTCCATTAGGAGCATCCTGTTTATAGAAAAATACCTGGTGGTGTCGGATTAAAGCTCCGTAGGTGCTTCCTGTTTTGATAAATTTAGGCGGCTCCTATGGAGGCAGGATGCTCGATTGATTTTATATTCTATAAACAGGTAGCCCCTATGGCGCTATTTTAAGACTACTATTATAGAATCAAATTACTTGATTTCGGATAAAAAGAACATACAAAAGATGTGTCCCACCCGATAGGCCATCGGGCGGGGGTTAAAATAACAATATGGTAAAATTGAGGCGCTGAAACTATCCCTTTATTACCAGGTTCGAGAAATTTGAAGCTTGAATTTAACCACAAAAAACAGCTTATGAAAGCCACACAGAGAAGAAGGAAGTTTGTTTCTTTGTGTTCTCTGTGATAAATTCCTGTATTTCTCTGTTCCTGCCCCGCCAAATGGCGTAGGGTTAAAATGGCGATATGGCAAAATCGAGACGCTGAAACCACCCTATCATACCATATTTTGATAAACTCCTAACCTATATTTAACCACAAAGAACAGCCTAAAGATGGCCACACAAAGAAGAAGGAAGTTTGTTTTTTTGCGTTCTCTGTGAAAGCCTCCTGTATTTCTTAATGCCGCCCCCGCCAACGGGCGGGGTTTAAAAAATTAAGACGTGAGTAAACTAAACCGTTAAACCTTTTGGCATTTTCAGGTTAGGGATATCGCTTATTAATATTCAACCGCCGGGAACAGCCAGAAGAAGCCACACAAAGAACAAGGGAGTTTGTTTCTTTGTAAAAATCTGCCATTTGATTTGTCTTTGTATATGGACGAAATAAGGGCGCAAAAGGAAAATGGGACTTATAATACCAAAAAACCGTTGTATAATTCAAATTTGGACTTGCTTATGATGTATATAGTTTTCTAGAGTGGTTTTGTCCGAAACCAAGCGGAGTTGAAACGGATATGTTGCGGAAGAATTGATTTATGCGAACCATAAATTGCCTTTTTTCGTATTGTTTTGAAGAAGTTTAAACTTCGACTGAAATATTTCGGCAAAAAAAATTCTGTTTTTTTCACTCTGATATAAAATAATTTTGCCTTTCGGCAAGTTTATTGTAGAAAAGAGCACAATGCTGCATTTTTTGCTGGCATAAGAGAAAATTTTTTAGGTCATTTAATTTTTATATGAAACACAGACAGGCAACATCATTAACCATCAAAGGGCTTTTGTTGATTTTTTCATTTTCGCTTATAGTACGGGGAAATTCGCAAGTGTTTCACATAAATTTTATGACGGGGTTTTCGAATTATAATGGCGAACTGCAGGCTAAAAGATTTACCACAATCCAGGCGAACCCGGTTATTGCAGTGGGCGGTTCGCTGGACTTAACCAACAAACTCTCCCTGAGAACAGAATTTAGTTTTACAAAATTGGGCGCAGATGATAAGAAAGGAAAATACTTTAGCAGAAATTTGAATTTTAAAACGCTTATCCAGGAAGGCAACCTTTTAGTAGAATATAATCTTTGGGATCTGCAGGAGAGAAAAATTACTCCTTATGGTTTTGCGGGAATAGGAATGTTCAAATTTAGCCCGTACACATTCGATTCTATCAATCGAAAAGTTTTCCTGGTGGGGTTAGGTACCGAGGGCCAGGGATTACCCGAATATCCAGATCGTAAAGTGTATAAGAAAACACAATTAAATATTCCCATGGGTGGGGGAGTAAAATACGCGGTATCCGACGATGTGGTCATTGGGTTTGAATATGGGTTGCGTATTTTATTTACTGACTATCTGGATGATGTGAGTGCCACCTATGTGGATGAAAGTGTTTTATTAAACCGCCGCGGCCCGCTGGCCGTTGCACTTGCCTACCGGGGCGATGAACTAAAAACCAATCCGAAGCCATACCCAAATGCGGGAAGTCAAAGAGGTAGCGCTCAAGCGAACGACCAGTATTATTATGCCTTATTGCGCCTAAGTATCCGCATGAACTGGTTCGACACAGGGTTTGCCTTAAGCAGACGAAATGGTGTAGCTTGTCCGGGAAGGGTGCTTTAAGCAACTACTTAATTGTATCGGTAGTATCTTTCATAATATTGGTTGTGGTATCGGTTGTCCTCATAGGAATATCGTTTTTTACCGCCCCTGGATATATGATTGAAGCGGAATCAGTATCTTCTTCATTGTGTTCTGTACCTGAATTACAGGCTATTGCCAATGGCAACAGGCATATACATAATAACTTTTTCATTTTTTTTATTTTTAATTCGAGAATTGAGCCCGTTAATGTTTTTTGGCTTCACTGGTGGCCCTAACCGTCTCCATCACCTTCATAAAAACTATACCAACCAAATTTATAAATGTTCAGGCTCGATTTTTAGTAAAGCGTAAACAAGTCGAAATATAACGGCGATAGAATTATATTACCCCATGCCGGATAGATTAATTTCGTTTACTTGCAGATAACTATCCATCATTTTTACCAAAAATACAGAGACAATACCCGTTATGAAGGCTATTATTTTTGATTTGGGCGCTGTGCTCATTGACTGGAACCCCGAATACCTGTACCATACCATTTTCTCAGAAAAAGAGGAAATCAAACATTTTTTAGAAAATATTTGCACCAGCGAGTGGAACGAAGAACAGGATAATGGCCGGTCGTTAAAGGATGGAACCGACCTGCTGGTAGCGCAATATCCTGACCATGCGCAAAATATCAGGGCGTTTTATGGTCAATGGCAACAGATGCTGGGCGGGGCCATTGAAGGCACGGTGGATATTTTTGCCCAACTTAAAAGTTTAAAGCGATACAAATTCTATGCACTTACTAACTGGTCGGCCGAAACTTTTCCTATTGCTTTAGAGCGATATGATTTTTTAAATTGGTTTGATGGAATAGTTGTATCGGGCGAAGAAAAGATGCGAAAGCCTTTTAATGCATTCTACCAGGTGTTATTAGATCGGTACAACCTGCAAGCAGCGGATGCTTTGTTTATTGATGATAATTACCGCAATATAGTCGCGGCCGAAGCCATGGGTTTTTCGGTTATTCATTTTTCATCACCCCCACAATTACTAAGCGATCTTAAAAATTTAAAGGTGATTGAATAGACTTTACCCCAACAAAAAATGATTTGCTATGCTTAAAGACATGAACAGGAAGGCTGGTGTGCGAACAGGTTTATTGATGTTTTTTATTTTCACATACCTGTTAAACATACAGCCTGTTATGGCGCAACCAAAAAAAGAAAAGGCCAGCCCGGTTAAAGAAGGAGCCAGGCCCGTTTTAATTTCTGACCAGTTTTCGTTTACTGAAGGTCCATCCACAGACAAAAAAGGGAACGTTTATTTTACCGACCAGCCTAATAACAAGATTTGGAAATATGGTACGGATGGCAAGTTGTCTGTTTTTTTGGACAATGCCGGC
>JBBRCW010000239.1:0-10968 GCA_038204535.1 Chitinophagales bacterium
CTTCCGCTTCTGTAAACCGTTCAATATTCATTAGTAAATTATCTTCTGCCGTTGGGTATAATTTTTCAAGTACAGGCATTAACTGGTGCCTGATATAGTTGCGGCTGTATTTGTCGGTAAGGTTCGAACTGTCTTCTACAAAATCAAGCGCCTGCTGCTTTGCGTACCCCAATAATTCATCTTTCTTAAATGGAAGTAATGGCCTGAATATTTTATTTTGCAGCGGGAAAATTCCGTGCAAACCACTAATGCCGGTGCCTTTAAAAAAATTCATCAGCAACGTTTCAATGTTGTCGTTGGCATGGTGTGCCGTCACCAGCAAATCTGGGGTTCTATATGCTTCTTCGGAGTTATATTTACCGTTTAGTATTTCATGAAACCATTGATAACGTAATTGCCGGGCAGCCATTTGAGTATTGATCTTTTGAGCAGTGGCGTAAAAAGCCGTATCAAAATGCTTTACTAAAATGGGCTTCTGATATTTGAGCGCAATTGCCCGAACAAACTGTTCATCGCGGTCACTCTCCCCGCCCCTAAGGTGAAAATTACAATGAGCAATAGTAAAATCAATGTCGGCATTAAATACAAGGTCGCACAGTACCACACTATCAACCCCGCCGCTTACAGCCAATAACCACTTGCTTTTCAGAACAGTTTCTACAGGAAAAAAGGAGGCTACGTGTTGCTTAAAACGCACTAATATCATAACGGTAAATGTACATAAATGCAGCTAAGATGGCTGGAGGTAAAATAACAATGAGGCTGTCGTCAAATATAAGTTTTGAGACAGCCTCATCATTCAAAAAATCAATTGTATGTAAAATGTCTATTTTGCAGGAGACCTTTTTGTTTCTTTTGCCCAGGTATCTTTTAAGGTTACGGTACGGTTAAAAACCATTTTCTCTTCGCTGGTGTCTTCATCCAGCACAAAATAGCCTTTTCTAATAAACTGGTAACGCTCACTAAATGTAGCCTCGCGTAAGGCCGGTTCAATATATGCCGACTGCACCACCTGTAAACTATCCGGATTAATATACTCCTTAAAATCACCTTCCTCTACCGCCGGGTTCTCCACTTTAAAAAGACGGTCGTATAACCTGACCTCGGCAGTCAATGCATGCTGCACACTCACCCAATGAATGGTGCCCTTTACCGACATACCGCTGTTATCGCTTCCGCTTTTACTGCCCTCAATATATTCAGCATGTACTTCTGTTATATTTCCAGCCTCGTCTTTTTTAAACCCGGTGCATTTAATAATGTAGGCGCTTTTTAACCTGACCGTTAAACCCACCGCCAGCCTAAAGAATTTCCTGGGTGGCACTTCCATAAAGTCTTCCCTTTCTATCCACAATTCTTTAGTAAAAGGTATTACACGGTTACCACCGCCATCTTCGGCTTCGGGATTGTTCTCCCCCATCATTTCCTCTATTTTTCCATCGGGATAGTTTGTTATGACCAGTTTTAAAGGATCTAAAACTACCATTCGGCGAATGGCAGTTTTATTCAGGTCTTCTCTAATACAAAATTCAAGCAGGCTAAGATCTATCAGGTTCTCTCTTTTTTGCACACCAATTTTATCGCAAAACACGCGTATGCTTCCGGGTGTATAACCACGTCTTCTAAAACCCGCAATGGTAGGCATTCGGGGATCGTTCCAGCCATCGACCATTTTTTCGTTCACCAGTTGCAACAGCTTACGTTTACTCATTACAGTATAGGTAAGGTTTAAGCGGGCAAACTCGTATTGATGGCTGGGAAAGATGTCTAATTTATCGATGTACCAATCGTACAACGGGCGATGCGGAATAAACTCTAATGTACAAATGGAGTGGGTTATATTTTCGATGCTGTCGCTTTGTCCATGCGCAAAATCATACATTGGGTAAATACACCAGTCGTCGCCGGTGCGATGGTGATGGGCATGTTTTATACGATACATGATCGGGTCGCGCAAATGCATATTAGAACTTGCCAGGTCAATTTTAGCCCGCAAAACTTTTTCTCCATCTTTAGAATCTCCTGCCTTCATACCGGCAAAAAGCGCCAGGTTTTCATCAATGCTTCTGCTGCGATACTGATTAGGTGTACCGGGCGTGGTAGGCGTTCCTTTTTGCACCGCAATCTCCTCGCTGGTGCTGTCGTCCACATACGCCAGCTCCTTTTTTATAAGAGCTACAGCAAATTCGTATAGCTGCTCAAAATAATCGGAAGCATAAAACTCATTGGCCCACGAAAACCCCAGCCATTCAATATCATGCTTTATGCTGTCAACATATTCGGTTTCTTCGGTGGTGGGGTTTGTATCATCAAAACGCAGATTGGTTTTACCCCCATACTTTTTTGCCAGGCCAAAATTGAGACATATACTTTTGGCGTGGCCAATATGTAAATAGCCATTGGGCTCGGGGGGAAACCGGGTTAATATGTTTTTGTATTTTGCTTCAGCAAGGTCCGTCTCTACAATCTCTTCTATAAAATTCAGGCTTTTTTCTTCGCTCATTCTTTTTGTATTGGGTGTCAAATTTACGCACTAAGCTTAAAGAATTAAGACAGAAGGCGTGAAATGATTTACAAGAATCAAAATTTGCCTATTTAAAAAACTTTTTAAATGACCAGTTAAAATATTCATTATCGTTTCGCCAAAGATTAAGACCTCCCAGCAAATCAGAAAAAATATGAATTAAACAAACGTTGAAAGCATGTAATTTTGAGTAAAATGATTTTTATGGAACCGATGATCGTTACAAATGAAAAGGGGAAAAAAGTTGGTGTACTGGTACCTTTAAAAGATTATGAAAAAATGATGAAAGCCCTCGAAGATGCCGCTGATGAAAGGGCTTATGACCGTGCAATGCGCCGTAAAGAAGAAACTATTCCGGCCAGGGAAGCTTTTAAACAAATTGAAGCCAGAAGGAAAAATGCTAAAACTTAATAATGCCTTATCAACTTGAAATATCAAAATCTGTTACGAAATATATTGAAAAGTTACCCACAGATATTTACCGGCGCATTAAAGAGGCAATACTAAAACTTGAAAATGACCCCCGCCCTCAAGGATGCGAAAAAATGTCAGACAAAAATGCATACAGGATAAGAGTGGGCGATTACAGAATAATCTATACCATTAAAGATAGCATCTTGCTTGTTACGGTTATTGATGCAGGGCACAGACGAGAAATTTATAGAAAGTAATTCCCTAACTTTTTTTATACTTCGCCCGTTTTCACAGTCCAATTTCTTAATCCACCAAATCATCATAAGCAGCCTGCAACTCGTTATATGCATGGTTGTCGCCGGCTGTCTTTGCCACTTCCATTCCTTTTTGGTACCACTCAAGGGCCAGTTTTGTTTCACCGGTTCTTTCCAATAATTTTGCCAGGTGGTAATACGACCCAACATATTCAGGCTCCCTGGTTAATATCTCTTCAAACAACTTTCTTGCTTCAGCATCTTCGCCCTTTTTTATCTTTTCTAAAGCCAGGGCATGAACTAAAAAGTTATCGGTAGGGTCGCTTTGTATATACGCGTTCAACCGTTCAATTTTATCCATAAAATTTCACATTTAATTTAACTCAAAAGGTTTTTTAAAGTTAGGGTTCATTTATATTTGCAATTAGTTGCATAAACAACTTTAGTCTTTCATTCTAAAATCAGCTTGCATGAAAATACTCGTTTGCATAAGTAAAACGCCGGACACCACTGCAAAAATAGCCTTCAAGGATAATAACACACATTTTGATGAGGCCGGTGTGCAGTGGATCATAAACCCGTACGATGAGTGGTATGCCCTCGTTCGCGCAATAGAAATCAAAGAAAAAAATCCTGCCACAATCATTCACCTTGTACATGTGGGAGCGGCAGACTCCGATTCAATAATACGCAAGGCCCTTGCCTTAGGCGGCGATGAGGCCATTCGCGTAAACAGCGATGCCAGTCACGACAGCTTTTATATAGCCTCTCAAATTGCCGAAGTAGCCAAACAAGGCGAATACGATCTTATTCTTACCGGAAAAGAAACCATCGATTATAACGGCTCGGCGGTTGGTGGCATGGTGGCCGAATTATTAGATATGGCTTATATATCGCTTGCGGCAAAAATGGAAGTAACTGACACCAATGCAACATTGACCCGCGAAATAGAAGGTGGTGAAGAAATAGTTGAAGTTTCGCTTCCGTTGGTGGTTAGCTGCCAGAAAGGAATGGCCGAAGCGCGTATCCCTAATATGCGGGGTATCATGGCCGCCCGTACCAAACCATTAAAAGTTGCGGAGCCTGTTGCAGTTGACACCTTAACTTCAGTCGCCAATTTTGAACTTCCGCCCGCTAAGGCCGGTGTTAAACTGGTTGATGCAGATAATGTGGAAGAACTGGTTAGACTGCTGCACGAAGAGGCGAAGGTGATATAAGAAAAACAATGAGCGGCAGGAATAAATCTTTTGTTACATGACTTTAAATCTTTCTTTAGCATCGTTGCTGCCTGCCCCTTCATACTTGCGGGATGGCACACTTTTTCTTCTGCTGCTATAGCCGACAATTGATAATCCCGCTGACTGAAATGATCAAATGTCAATTTAAAAATTTTCAAAATCAAAAATATGTCTGTCTTAATATTTGCCGACCAGGCCGATGGCCACATAAAGAAAAGCGCATTCGAAGCCTTATCCTATGGCGCCAAAATAGCCGAAACCCTGGGTACCGATGCTGAGGCGCTGGTATTCGGATCGTTTGACGGCGACCTTTCAACGCTGGGGAAATACGGTATAAAAAAAGTGCATCACCTTAAAAGCGATTCATTAAATATTGTAGATGCACAGGTATATGCAAAAGCCATAGCCGAAGCGGTTACCAGCACCGGTGCTACGGTAGTAGTATTTACTCACAATAATACTGCAAGGGCGGTTGCGCCGCGATTATCGGCTCGTTTGAAAGCTGGTTATGTACCGGCAGCCACCGCGTTGCCCGATACAGCCGGCGGCTTTGTTGTTCAAAAAACGGTTTTTAGCGGTAAGGCTTTTGCCAATGTATCTGTGAATACAGATGTAAAGATCATTTCGCTCAACATGAATGCGTACAAGGCTGTTGAAGGCGAAGGCCAGGCCGAAGTAGCGGAACTGAACATAACACCAGATGCCTCCAAAGTAAAAGTGACTGCAACCGAAAAAGTTACGGGTGAAGTGCCATTGGGTGAGGCGACTTTGGTAGTTAGCGGCGGCCGCGGACTAAAAGGGCCCGAAAACTGGGGTATGGTGGAAGACCTTGCCCATGCCCTCGGCGCGGCTACGGCATGCAGCAGACCGGTAGCCGATAGTGACTGGCGGCCTCACCACGAACACGTTGGTCAAACCGGTGTAGCTATTGCCCCTAACCTGTATGTTGCCTTAGGTATTTCGGGCGCTATACAACACCTGGCAGGCGTTAATCGCAGCAAGGTGATCGTAGTAATAAACAAAGACCCCGAAGCGCCCTTTTTTAAAGCGGCAGATTATGGTATAGTAGGAGATGTTTTTGACGTAGTTCCGAAGTTTACAGAGGCAGTAAAGAAAATGAAGGGAATAGCATAATTTCAAAAAATCTATTATAAAAAACCGCGGTTAAAAACTGCGGTTTTTTTGTTTTACAATAATCATCTCTCAATGATAATAAAAATGAGATGACCTACTTTTTAGCCAGTTCCGCTATAACAATTATCACATACCTCACAAAGACAAATCCGATTGAGAACCAGGTAAAGTACGAGAAGAAATAGTTTTCCAAAAACCGACCAAAAAAAGGAAGCTTTGTCATTAGCGCCCCGATCTCAGCTATTACCAAAACATTCAGCCAGCCGAAACAGGTATAATAAACAATCTGTACAATTTTACTCATATTCAACTGAAATTTGTTAATATCGTTCGCCAAAACAAAAAGGAAGTATTTTTCAATATCAAACCATTGAATAAATTAAAAAAATATGACTGGTAAATTATTTCATAAAACTGCACTGTTACTTACAATCGTCTTATGCATCATTAATAGTTATTCCTATGCAGCCAAAGAACCTGCTATTAAAGCTAACAAACTACAATGGTACGAGCTAAGGGTGTACACTTTGAAGAATTCAGGTCAGCAAAAACTGGTAGAAGATTACTGGCGGCATGCCGCAATTGCAGCCTACAACCGGCTGGGAAGCAAAAACATTGGCGTTTTTACCGAAATGAAACCGGAAGGGCAAACAAAAATCTTTGTGGTCATCCCATTTAAAAACCTAAATGATTTCATGGACGTCACCAACAAACTTTCATCCGATAAAACTTACCAAAGTGCCGCGGCCCCGTACTTACATGCAACCGCAAGCGAGCCGGCGTACGACCGCATCGAAAGTTCGCTTCTACAGGCTTTCGAGGGGATGCCGGCTTTGCAGGTACCCGAAAATAAAGAACGCATTTTTGAATTACGACGCTACGAGAGCGCCACCGAAGCCGCGGGAAAAAAGAAAATGGATATGTTTAATAATGTTGGTGAGATTTCAATATTTAAACGTACCGGACTTAGGCCAGTATTTTTTGCGGAGGCCATTATTGGTACCATGCGGCCCAATCTCACTTACTTGCTTACGTTTAAGGATATGGAAGACCATGACAAGGGCTGGAAATCTTTTGGTTCAGATGCTGAATGGAAACGTATAAGGGCCATTCCGGGTTATGAAGATGCCAATATAGTCAGCCGCATTACCCGAACATTTTTAACTCCAACCGCATTTTCCCAAATCTAAAATACCTTATCAACCCAACCCGACGTGCTGCTTTAACAAACGCTTCTGCTTTATATACTTTGCTTTACGAAAAGCTTGAAGTATAGTAAATTGAAACAAGCAAACCTTAACGGTTCTTTGTATTCAATTTGCATACTGCGAGACTACTTTTGTTATATGAGGATAAAAATTACCCTTCTTCACTTATTGCTGCTCTCTTGTTTTGCAATCAACGCCCAGGATCTGACTGGTATATGGAGGGGGTATTTTATACAAAACACCTTTGGCATCTTCGAAGATCGGTACAAGTTTGAAATACAAATTGAACAAACAAGCAGCAATGCAATAAAAGGCGTTACCTACTCTTACAAAACCACGGTATTTTATGGCAAAGCCGACCTGCAGGGGTTGTACACCAAGAAGACCAAAAACCTCATCATCAACGAAACAAAACTCTTTGAAGTAAAAATAAGCGATGAGAGTACACCCTGCCTGATGACCTGCTACATGGATTATGATAAAATGGGTGAACTGGAAACTTTGACAGGAACTTACACCAGCAGAAATCTAAAAAGTTTAAAAGACTGCGGAAATGGAAAGGTGTTTTTAGAAAAGGTGCCTACCAGCGATTTTTATAAGGAAGATTTTTTAGTGAAGCGCGAAAATGAGAAGAAAAAGTCTACCAGGCCATCAACCAGGAGCCCATCAAAACAACCTGTCAGCCGTGATAAACCTAAAACCGCCACTCAGCCATCTGTAAAAGTAAAACCGGGTGCAGAGGACAACCTGATTTCTAGGGAAAAAACGAATAACAAAACTATTATTGAAGTTCCTAAAGAAACCGAAAAACCAGTTGCGCCACCGGTTGAAAAGGTAAAGCCACCTACACCCGATGTAGTTAGAAAAAGAGATAAAGACCTGGTTAAAACAATCTACACTTCGGCAAAAAACATTAAGATAGAATTGTACGACAATGGTGAGATTGATGGTGATACTATTACCGTTTTCCATAATAACGAATTGATTGTTTCAAAACAACGGCTGACCGATAAACCCATCACGTTTAATATTAAAGCAGATGAGGATTCGTGGGATCATGAATTTGTTATGGTAGCCGAAAACATGGGCTCCATTCCCCCGAATACTGCCTTAATGGTGATTACCGCAGGTGGTAAACGGTATGAGTTGTTCATTACATCTACCGAAAAGAAAAACGCTGTGGTGCGTATCGAATACAAACCGGAATAATAAACAGCTTTTAGTTAGCTGGCACCTGTATGCGACAAAGCTTGCAATTTATAAAGACATTGTGATGGCAGACAGCAACAAGCCAACATTTTGCAGTGGTACACTTACAGGCTATACAAACCAGAAGAGACCACTTTAAAAAAACCCCGTTACACACAACTGTATACCGTACCTGCTATACGAACGTTCATTTAATTTAATATATGAAGCCACATAATTAAACTTTCAAATGTCATCTAACAAACAAAATTATGAAAAACATTACACTCTATCTCGTTATGTCTGCATTACTTGCCACCTTAGGGTGCACTAGTTGCAAAAAAACCGCTGATCCCGAACCAGATAACCCCTATGGCCTACCAAAAGCCACTCAAACGGGAGTTGGTATTTTTGCCTGCCGCGTTAATGGAGAAAATTGGATTGTTGAGAATAGCATATATACATTAGGGGGGGGCTAAATAATGATACTTTATGGATTTCAGGTTCATCTGGTGGTGATAACTACTACCACCGTCTAACTATTTACATTTCAGAAAATACTTTATCAGGACGAGTTTACAATATAAACAACTTTAATAGTGTTCTGTTAGGTGCTAATTGGACACCTTGCCAGGGAGCCATGGGAAGTAACGTTATACATCAATTTGCCACTTTTGGACAGATACAACTTACAAAGTTTGAAAGTGCCAATAAAGTTGTATCAGGGAAATTCAATTGTAAAATCCCTCTAACTAATTGCGATACATTAAATATTACCGACGGAAGATTTGATATAAAATATTAACCAATAAAGCAACGCAACTATGAGAAAATTTACCTGCCTTGTTTTGGGAATGTTATTCTATGCCTTAACATCCCAAGCACAATCCTACGATACCACGAGTTTTTATGGAAAAATGAACAACCTGTATTCCAACATTAACAAAGCGCCAATTACTACAGGCCTGTTAAGAGATTATGGAATTGATTTCCAAAATCTGGATAATTACACAGGTACTTCATTACACGATAGTAATTACACTTCATTAACTGATTGGCGTATGTTGTATGGTAGTTTATATAGCCAGCAAATAACATCAACCGCAAGTTTATTGTATCTGGATACCTTAAACAAACGATTTAGCGAATATAAAGTAATGGGCGACCCAATAAGTTTTGTAACCATGTATTACAACTACCAAACCATTAACCCCGATGGTGTAACCAATAACCAATTTTATAAGCAACGACCAGCTATTTGATGTAAGTGGCAGAAGCGGCAGCCCTTACCTGACACATGATTTATTTGCCATTGCCACCACAAGGCAAATAGCCATAACAGGCGATAATCAATTTATCTTCAGGAACGATTTGTTTTTTGGTAATACAGGCAAAACCATTAGCAGCATCCAGGTTAATTTTGATAACGGCACTGAATTTATAACAGCAGCATGGAACAGCCCGGTAAGCGCAAGCTATGCTGATACGGGGTAGTAATATCTTTTCCTCCAACCACATTTTCCAACACTCAACCTATGCGACAACTATTATTAATTTTAGTGGCTTCAGTTTTCTCAGCCGCATCGTGCAACAAAGAACACCTACCGGAGTACTATTTTAAATGTAAAGTAGATGGAAAGGAATACGTGCCGGATAATTGTGCTAACTGTAGAACGGCAGATTTATTGGGTGATACAGTAATTATTTTAGGTGGTAACCGATATGTTGAATCGATTGCATTAACTGCTTTAGAATATCCTCTACAGCAAAAGTCTTACCCTTTATTATCTAAAACAACAAAAGGGAGAGGTGCTGCATTTTATGATAAGACTATTGGAAATCCATCGGATATTTTCCGAACCGACAGCTTGAGAGCAGGACAACTTATCATAACCACTCTTGACAAAACAAATAAAATTATTGCGGGTACTTTTTATTTTGAAGCTTATAATGCTGTACAAAACAAAACTGTAAGTATTACAGAAGGTAAATTTCGCCTTCAATATCAACCTTTTTAACATTCAACTTCTATACCATGAAAAGTAAATTACTACTCAGGCATTTTTTTGTTCTATGCTCATTGTCTGCAATATTTTTAGATATGCCTAACGTAGCTAACAACTTCTTAACCGGCCTAAGTCCACCCTTTTTGCAGCACATTTGCCTGCAATATGGTCTATGCATTTGCACTTCTTATTCATCCAAAATATTGGAAAACCAGCACACATTAAAACACTTAACCTATGCGACAATTACTATCAATTTTAACTGCTGTAGTTTTTTTTGCAGCCTCATGCAACAAAGAACACCTACCCGAGTATTATTTTAAATGTAAAGTAAATGGACAGGAATATGTGCCGGATAATTGTGCTAATTGTCTTACTAAAGATATGTATGGAGACACAATCATGATACTAGGTGCAAGTAAGGGAAATGCGAATATTGGTCTTGGGATTATGAAACATAATATCAAAGAAGGCATTTATAATTTGCTCACAAATATTACTGAAAATAATGGAACTGGATCCTATGACGATATTATTGGTTCTCCCTCTAATATTTTCCGCACTGATAGTTTACGAACCGGACAACTAAATATCACTATGCTTGATAAAACAAATAAAATAATAGTCGGCACCTTTTATTTTACAGCATTTAATCCAGTTCAAAACAAAACTGTAACTATTTCTGAGGGTAAATTTCGCCTTCAATATCAACCTTTTTAACCTATGACTTTTAAACCATGAAAAGTAAATTAATACTAAGGCATTTTCTTGTTCTTTGCGCGTTGGTATTTGTAGTTTTTTCTACAAATGCACAGGTAATCTGGGACACATTGCCTTACAAAGCCTATTCTGACTATAAACTGCAAAATCTTGACAAAACCATTATTACTTCCGGCATCCTTTACGACAGGGTATTCCCCGTTGCAGATATCGAACGCTTTAAACAACAAGACCAGTTTACAGATACCACCGGTCCGCGTCACTGGGTGCAGGCTTATTACG
>JBBRCW010000240.1:0-10957 GCA_038204535.1 Chitinophagales bacterium
GGGCGTTCTCCATTCGGTCATTACGCCTTCGCCGCGGGGGTAGCGTATTACAAAAGGATGTTTGTTTTCTTCCAACTGAGCGGTGTACATCAGGTTTCTCAATTCGCTTTCGTTCATTGGGGCGCTGATAACCATGTAGGGAATACACCTGAAAAAGGCAATATCATAAGCGCCATGGTGTGTAGGCCCGTCTTCGCCCACTAAGCCTGCCCGGTCTAAACAGAATATTACAGGTAATTTTTGAATGGCTACATCGTGCACTACCTGGTCGAAAGCCCGCTGCATAAACGATGAGTAGATATTGCAATAAACCCGCAAACCCTGTGTTGCCAGCCCGGCGCTTAGCGTTACGGCATGTTGCTCGCAAATGCCTACATCAAAAGACCGATGCGGCATTTTATCCATCATAATTTTTAAAGAGCACCCGCTTGGCATAGCCGGTGTTACACCCATGATCTTGTCGTTGGTTTCCGCCAGCTCTAAAATGGTATGGCCAAAAACATCCTGGTATTTTGGTGGCTGCGGAACATCAAATTTCTTTTTTACGATCTCGCCGGTTATTTTATCGAATAAGCCGGGTGCATGCCACTTGGTTTGGTCTTTTTCGGCCAGGGAATATCCCTTTCCTTTTACGGTTACTATGTGTAATATCTTAGGTCCGGGAATTTCGCGCAGGTCACGTAAGGTATCCACCAGTTTGGTAATGTTATGTCCGTCTATCGGCCCAAAATACCGCAGTTTTAAAGCCTCAAAAAGATTTGAGCTGCTGCTCACCATCCCTTTAAGGCCCTCGGTTAACTTATGAGCCATTTGGCGGCTAAAACCTTTGCCAACAGGCAATTTCCCCAAAAGTTTCCAAACATCGTCTTTCAGCTTATTATAAGTAGGCGACAGGCTAATGTCGGTAAGGTATTCTTTTAAAGCACCCACATTGGGGTCAATGCTCATGCAATTGTCGTTTAAAACAATCAGCAAGTCGCTATCCGCAACCCCTGCGTGGTTCATTGCTTCAAAGGCCATCCCGGCTGTCATGGCTCCGTCGCCGATAACAGCAACTGTTTTACGGTCATTTTCGCCTTTATACTTAGCAGCCATTGCCATGCCTAATGCTGCCGAAATTGAGGTGGATGAATGCCCCACGCCAAATGTATCAAACTCGCTTTCACTTCGTTTTGGAAAACCGCTTAAGCCGTTATATTTGCGGTTGGTATAAAAATTATCTTTTCGGCCGGTTAATATTTTATGACCATAAGCCTGGTGTCCAACATCCCAAACCAGTTGATCGTAAGGAGTGTTGTAAATATAATGAAGTGCTACGGTAAGTTCAACCACGCCAAGGCTGGCTGCAAAATGACCGCCATGCACACTCACGGTATCTATTATATATTGCCGCAATTCATCACAAACCTGGTGTAATTGATCCCAGCTTAATTTTTTGAGATCTGAGGGGAGGTCGATATTTTTTAATAAGGGCCCTGGTGTTATTTCCATCCTCTAAAAGATATTAATTTTTTGTAAAATTACATGTTTAATGTAAGCAAGTTTAAAATCTGGCATTAATACAACGCTTTTTTGCCGTTAGAGTTTATATTTTCAGCCATTTTTTTAATACTATTACCGTTAAAACACCAAATAACCATATCATTTAGCCATTAATCAAATTCTGCAGAATAGACGCTGCCGCTGGTTTAATTTAGCATATTTATGAAAGGAACGATATCGAAATATTGGCTTTGCCAAATTGGAGGCTGGAGTACCTACATTATAGTTTACACTTTCTTTTACCTGACTTTACGAACAAAGGAACAACCTTTTTTCTTTCAGGTACTGTTTTTAGATGCGATTATTGGCATTGCAATTACGCATTTAATGCGCTTTTTTATACAAAAAATGGGCCTGCTAAAACTTCGGCTCGACTACCAAATAGTCTATATCTTTCTGACAACCATTGGTTTTTCGTTTCTTTTTGCCTTTAACAGTATTTTTATAGAAGATTTACTTCAATTCACTTCCGAACAATTTAAGCAGTACAGCACCTTAAATAAAACACTCAGGGCAAGTTTTGGATGTTTTCTCTTTTTGCTTATCTGGAATTTGATTTATTTTATGTATCATAACATAGAAAAGAACAGGCAGGAGCAAATTGATAAAATACGGCTGGAGGGCCTGGTGAAAGAATTGGAGCTTAAAACCATAAAATCGCATATAAACCCGCATTTTATTTTTAACGCGCTAAATAGTATCAGGGCGTTGGTTGATGAAAACCCTGGTAGAGCAAGGCAAGCAATAACCGAGTTAAGTAATATTTTACGCAGTAGTATGCAGGCCGAGAAACTGGAAACTGCACCCTTAAAAAGAGAATTGGATATTGTAAAGGATTATTTGGCGCTCGAACATATTCGTTTTGAAGACCGGCTGAAAGTAGAATACGATATAGATGAAGATACACTCGACATGCCCGTGCCGCCAATGATGCTGCAAACATTGGTAGAAAACGCCATTAAACATGGTATCAGCCATCGTGTAAGTGGAGGAACCATAAAAATTACGTCTGACTTTATAGACGATCGTCATGAATTATCGGTTGAAAATACCGGGTATCTTAATGGCAATTATAATCCGGAAGGGTTTGGCTTATACAGCACACAAAACAGGTTAATGTTATTGTATGGCGAAAAAGCTCATTTTGAAATAAAGAATAAAGAAAACAATATGGTAGTTGCCACTGTAACTATGCCTGTAACGATTTTTTAATTCACTAAAACAACCATCATGTCTGTAAGAACAATTATTATTGACGATGAAAGACTGGCAAGAAACGAATTGAGGAAGCTATTACAGGAGTTCAGCGAAATTGAGATAATAGATGAGGCCTCTAATGTAGATGAAGGGATAGAGAAAATTGAGCAGCATAGCCCCGATCTTATCTTCCTTGACATTCAAATGCCGGGAAAGACCGGGTTTGATCTGTTAGAAGCCTTAGACCGGGCGCCTAAAGTGGTTTTTACAACCGCTTTCGACGAATATGCCCTAAAGGCATTTGAGGTAAATGCACTAGACTACCTGTTAAAGCCCATAGAGCCAAGACGATTATCGGATGCCGTTCAGAAATTAAGCC
The DNA here is from genome assembly GCA_038204535.1 of Chitinophagales bacterium. Classification (GTDB taxonomy): domain Bacteria; phylum Bacteroidota; class Bacteroidia; order Chitinophagales; family Chitinophagaceae; genus Segetibacter. The sequence continues at coordinate 3,119 of JBBRCW010000240.1, forward strand.
TGGAGGCATTCAAAGAAAATGGCGGGGGAGCATTTAGCACTTTAGCCCGGGCAAATGCTTTATTAACCGAAAACGACCAGGTTTTTGTGAAAGATGGTGATCGTTGCTGGTTTGTAAAATTAAATGAAATAAGATTGTTCGAAAGTGTGGGCAATTATGCCAAGGTATTTTTTTCGACCAACAAGCCACTGATATTAAAATCGCTGAATGCACTGGAAGACAGGCTGGATGATAAAGTTTTTTTTCGGGCTAACCGCAAGCACATCATAAACATGCGATGGATAGAAAAGATAGAGCCTTATTTTAATGGCGGTCTTTTGCTTGAATTAAAAGGCGGGGAGAAAATTGAAGTAAGCCGTAGGCAAACCGTAAAATTTAAAGAAATGATGAGCCTATAAAAAATAAATTGCAGTCGTGCAAAGCGGCCCCCTTCGGGGTCGTTTTTGTTAAAGCTGCTTGCCGGTATCATGTTCTGTCAAAAAATCCTCCATCTTTATAAAACCGGTTTTACAATGTATACTTTAAAATTGTTTTCATGATCCGATTGGTTTTCTTGTTTCTCCTGTTTGCCGCAACAACTGCGGGGTACAGCCAAAAGGCAATCAATATTTTCAATACTCAGGAGGTGGAACGTATTGAAGGCACTTTGTCGTCCGACGAAATGCAAGGCAGAAAAACGGGCACCCCTGGTATAGAAAAAGCCGCCGATTTTATTGCAGCAGAGTTTAAAACAATTGGCCTGAAAACATTTGGAGGCTTAAAAAGCTATCGCCAAAGTTTTTCAATGATAAAGCCGGTTTCTTCAACTGTTAAGGCAACGGTTAACGGACACTCTGTGGATGAGAAAAATGTGGTGGTATTTTCATCAGCAAGCCAATTGACTGTTACTAATAAATCGGGTTTTAAGGTAGTTAAGATTAAAGCAGGCGATAATTTTATAAGAGATGCCCAGCGGTTAATTGCCGGCAAAGAAAACCTGCTTGTATTTGCTGACACCAGCTTTGCGAAAACCTTTGCTTTTTTGCCCAGGCTGAAACGAATTTTATTTAAATCGCCCTCTTCGGTTATATTTATTTTAACCGCGCAATCCGTTTCTGATTTTTCAGTTTCTGCCAGCCAGCAATTAGAAGAGGTTCAATTATCTAATATTGTGGGTGTGTTACCCGGTAAGAGCAAAAAGAATGAAACGGTGGTTTTTTCGGGACATTACGATCATTTAGGTATAGGAAAGCCGCAAAATGGCGATTCCATATACAATGGGGCAAACGACGATGCTTCAGGAATAACTGCGGTCATTATGCTGGCAAAGTATTTCAAGGCTTTGGGCAATAACAAGCGTACGATCATATTTTCCGCCTTTACCGCCGAAGAGATTGGAGGCTTTGGGTCGCAATATTTTTCGCGGCAATTAAACCCCGCCAATGTGGTGGCCATGTTCAATATTGAAATGATAGGCACCGAAAGTAAATGGGAAAAGGCATCGGCCTATATTACCGGATACGAAAAAACCAATATGGGAGACATACTTCAAAAAAACCTGGAAGGCAGCGGTTTTAAATTTTACCCGGACCCTTATACCGACCAGAACCTATTTTATAGGTCAGACAATGCTACCCTGGCTCGTCTGGGCGTTCCGGCACATACCATCTCTACCTCAAAAATGGATAATGAACCCAACTACCACAAGGCCAGCGATGAAATAGGTACACTGGATATGGCAAACATGACTGAAATAATTAAGGCAATTGCGCTTAGCTCCAGGAGCATTGTGGATGGCAAAGATGCGCCCACACGGGTGAAGGTTGAAGAATTGCGGTAAACCAGCAGTTACACCGCAATTCTTATAGAATTAAATTACCCTCGGAAATCCGATTGAAAGAACGGGCACAATAGCTCTGAAATCTATTGTAATTGAACCAACGATCGGCACCTTGATCGTTTTGTGTTCTACCACAGGGTAACTGAGTTTACTAAAAGTGACAGAGACAGTTGTTTTTAATAAATTCTGCACCAGGCTTTTTGGCTGCCCGGTTTGTTTAACCAGTTCATCCACCACGGTTTTTTCTATAGTGGCATTAACTTTTTTCATTATGCCGGCAATGCCTTTTTCAATTTCTTTTTCTATATCGTCTTTACTAACGCAAATGCCTACAATAAAATCAGGACCGGGCAGGTCTATATCCATATCTTTTACTTTACCGTTTAAAAAACGAGATAAGTCAAAAGATGTTGATGCAGAAATATCGATGTTGAATTTTATTTCTGCTCCGCGCCCGCTGCCGCTTACCGCAACTTTTCCGCTATGGATAGAGGCACTCAGCTTAGACAGGTCTTTAAAGCTTTTTTTGGCTTCGGCAATCTGGGTATCTACCATCGCCTGCGAGATTCCTGACTTATTCGGAATAGAATAGGGTGCAAAATAAAGGTCAACTGTTTTATCCTTAGACGTGGTAATGTCAAATGCCTGCGACCTGTACACCGGTTCGTAAATGGTAATATTTTGACCCAATATATTTACACTTCCCGCATTGCGATAGCCCACTACATACGCCATCTTGTTTAGCTTTAATTGCTTTAGCTGGGTATCAGAAACATTAAAGGCAAACTTTCCATCGGAGGCCGAAACAGTTTGAACCGATATGCCGGGCATAAAGCTCTGGGGAAAACCAGAAATAATACTGGCTAAATGGAGTTTGATGCCCGATGCTGCTTTAAATGATCCTGCTTTTGGGCTTTTTGGATTTAGGAGGTAAGAAGGAGCAAAAGCTACAACATTGGTAACTTCAAAAATGCGGCCTGTGAGTTTCATATGCAATAATTTTAGATTAATAAAATACTAAGATAGTACCAGATTAAATTAAATGCAATACCACGTGCAGGATGTTTGCATCAAATTGTTTAACTGTTGTTTTGATGTTTGAAATGCTAAATAGATTAACATTTTTATTCTTTCCTTTCCTTTTACTTTGCCGAAATAAAAAAATCGCATGAATAAAAATTTATTATTGATTTTCAATATTGTTTTACTCGTTTTGGTGGGGATTTTGTTCTATTGGCACTTTTCGGGTTCTTCTGAGAAAAAGCAATCGGGCGCAACATCTGCCATTGCGGTTAAACCGGGTAGTTTTACCATCGCCTACTTTGAAATGGATTCTATTGAAAACAGTTATGAATACCTGAAAGATGTGCGTAATGAACTTAAAGGCAAAGAACAGCAGCTTACCAGCCAGTTGAACGCCTTGAAGAAAAGCTACTTTGATAAAGTAAATAAATTTCAGCAAGAAGGTCAGAGCATGTCGCAGGAAAAACAAGGCATGATGCAGCAAGACCTTATGCAGGAGCAAAAGTTAATTCAAAGTAAAGAACAAGCCATGGGCGCTGACTTGCAGGATGCCAGTTTTAAAAAAATGCAGGACGTAAATAAGAAAATAGAAGAATTTTTAAAAGATTTCAATAAAGACAAAGGCTACTCTTACATTTTAGCCCACCAGGTAGGTATGATTTATTATAAAGATGTGCAGTACGATATAACAGGGCCCGTATTAAAAGGTTTGAACGAAGCTTATAAGAAGCCCAAGTAAACGGGCCAGGTTGGCTGTTGATAGCCTCGGCTCATAAACTTTAAGGTGTACATTATCGCATTCGTTTTTCATTACAGCCTTTCGGCTATTTGCTTATCTTCATCCCGCCGCGCTTTTAGTGCGGCGGGATTTTTAAATTTATAGAATGGAGAGCCAAACTGCTGTGTCTTTTAAACCTTCGTTAGGACTGTTAGATGCTACTATGATCGTAGCAGGCAGTATGATAGGATCGGGGATATTTATAGTGAGTGCAGACATTACGCGTAATGTGGGCAGTGCCGGCTGGCTGATAGTGGTTTGGCTAATTACGGGCTTTATGACACTAACCGCAGCTTTAAGCTATGGAGAGCTGAGCGCCATGTATCCTAAAGCCGGCGGCCAATACGTATATTTAAAAGAAGCCTATAACCCACTGATTGGGTTCTTATATGGATGGAGCTTTTTTTCGATTATACAAACAGCAACAATAGCTGCTGTCGGCGTTGCATTCGCAAAGTTTACCGCCTACATTTTTCCGCAGTTCAGCGAGGATAATATTATAATGGACCTGGACTTTTTAAAGATTTCCGCAGCCCAGGTATTATCTATCGTAATAATCGTTTTGCTTACTTACATCAATACCCGTGGTGTAAAAGGCGGCAAGGCTATACAAACCACATTTACAATAACCAAAATTTTAAGCCTTTTTGGGTTGATATTATTTGGCCTTTTATTAGCCAGGGGCGATGTTTGGAAAGCCAACTGGAGCGATGCATGGAATTTGCAGAGCCTTAATATGGATGGAACCTTCGGCAGTTATACTCTGGCAGCCGCATTTGGCGCTATAGCCGCTGCCATGGTTGGGTCTATTTTTAGCAGCGATGCATGGAACAATGTAACTTTTATTGCCGGCGAAATAAAGAATCCCCAGCGCAACATAGGACTTAGCCTGTTTCTAGGCACCTTTATCGTAACCCTTATTTATGTTTTGGCTAATGTAATGTACACTGCCGTTTTGCCGTTAAACGACCTTGCCCATGCTGCAAAAGACAGGGTAGGGGTGGCAGCGTCCACACAAATTTTTGGAACCGCCGGTACAATTGTAATAGCCCTCATGATCATGGTTTCTACATTTGGCTGTAACAACGGTTTAATTCTTGCCGGTGCCAGGGTTTATTATAGCATGGCAAAAGATGGGCTCTTCTTTAAATCGGTAGGTAAACTAAACCGGCACTCGGTACCCGCTTATGCCTTATGGATACAATGTTTATTTGCCTGTGCATGGAGTATAAGTGGAAAATATGGCGACCTGCTGGATATGATCTCTTTTGTAGTGGTTGTATTTTATATGCTGACTATTGCGGGTATTTTTATTTTACGCGTTAAGCGGCCGGATCTGCCACGACCTTATAAAGCATTTGGTTATCCCGTGCTGCCGCTGGTGTATATTTTGATGGGTACTGCATTTTGCACCTTGCTTATCATATATAAACCTAAGTTTACCTGGCCGGGTGCCATCATTACATTGTTGGGTGTGCCTCTTTATTACCTTGCCATGTCATCAAACAAAAACAAGATCAAAAAAGAAATTGATTAGGTATGAACGCTGCCGGGTTTACAGATATATTCGACAAAATTGCCGCTTGTAAAGTGGCAGTTGTGGGCGATGTTATGCTGGATACCTATTGGTGGGGCAGTGTTGAAAGAATTTCGCCGGAAGCCCCTGTACCTGTTGTTGCGCTTAAGGAATGCGAATACCGGGTGGGTGGCGCCGCAAATGTTGCCCTGAACCTGGTAGCACTACAGGCAAAAACGACTGTTTTTAGCGTGATAGGCGACGATGCTGATGGTGACAAACTGGTGGAGTTGCTGAACAATCATGAAATTGTTACCGGTTACCTGGTACGCGATGCCCGGCGCATTACAACAAATAAAACACGGGTTATGAGCCGTAACCAGCAAATGATGCGGCTCGACAGTGAAATGACTACCGATATTTCTCCGGAAACGGCCGATGAAATGATCGGCTATTTTGAACACTTTGTAAAAACGGAAAACCCCGATGTGGTCATTTTTGAAGATTACAACAAAGGGGTGCTTTCGCAAAGTGTTATTGAGAGACTGGTGGCCATTTGTAACAAATTTAAAGTGATAACGGCCGTTGATCCCAAACGCAAAAATTTTTTTAGTTACCGGGGCGTAACTATTTTTAAACCTAATTTAAAAGAGGTGTATGAAGGCCTTAATATTTTGGCCGAAACGGTGGATAAACCTTTTTTAAACCATATTCATCAATTACTTTTTGAAAAACTGGGGCATGAAATTTCATTAATCACCTTATCGGAAAAAGGAATTTTTTACCAGTTTCATGAAACCTCGGGATTATTGGCATCGCACCTGCGCAACATAGCGGATGTGAGCGGGGCAGGCGACACAGTAATAGCCGTGGCATCGCTGGTTTATGCTGCAACTAAAAATATAGAACTGGCGGCTTTTATGGCCAACATTGCCGGTGGACTTGTTTGCGAAGAGGTGGGTACCGCTTCGGTAAACAGGCAAAAGTTAATGGAAGAATGCAGCTTGCTTTTGCAATGAACAGGCATTGCGGGTGCGTATAAATTTCTGTAGGCCTGCCAGGCAGAAATAAATTTAAAACGGTGCATCCCGTACTTTCAGGCCAATTTTGAGTATGCACTTATTTTTGATAAAATTAAATTAAGACCTTCCATATTTATAGTTCGATAGAATTTCTTGGTAAAATTGTCATTTTGTTGAATTAATTCTAATATTTGCGCTTTTATTTTTAGATATTTGAGTGGGTTAATTACATAATTTCGCCCCACATTTATACACAAACTTTCAATGCAAAAAATAACTTTGGCCATACACGGCGGCGCCGGCACTATTGTAAAAGAAGATATGACACCCGAACTGGAAGCTGAATATGTTAAGGGACTCCAGGCTGCCCTCGATGCAGGTTTTGCGGTACTTGAAGAAGGCGGGTTGGCGGTAAATGCCGTAAAGGCAGCCATCGTAATATTAGAAGATAATTTGTTATTCAACGCCGGCAGGGGGTCGGTTTTTACAAAGAAAGGTGTGCAGGAAATGGACGCGGCGGTAATGGATGGAAAAGATCTATCTGCCGGTGCCGTAGCGGGTGTTAGAAGTGTTAGGAACCCCATTGAACTGGCCACCGAAGTAATGCGCAACAGCAACCACGTTTTTTTGTGCGGAAAAGGTGCCAACGATTTTGCCATAAAACAAGGTATAAAACTTGAGCCGGATGAATACTTTTTTTCCCAGTTCCGGTACGACCAATGGAAGGCCATTCGCGACCTGGATATTTATTCGCTCGACCATACACATTCTGATATTGACGAGCTGATGAAGGATAAAAAATTTGGAACCGTTGGCGCGGTTGCCTGCGACGAAAACGGTAATATAGCGGCGGGTACAAGCACTGGAGGCATGACAAACAAAAAGTATGGCCGGGTGGGGGATAGCCCTGTAATAGGCGCGGGTACTTACGCCAACAATAAAACCTGCGCAATTAGTTGTACCGGCCATGGCGAACATTTTATAAGGGCAGTAGCCGCTTATGATGTAAGCGCCATTATGGAATATAAAGGAGCGACCTTGGAAGAAGCGTGTAACCTGGTGGTAATGGATAAGCTGCATAATATGGGCGGCGAAGGCGGTCTGATTGCAGTGGATGGTAAAGGCAATGCATCAATGGTTTTTAACAGTGCGGGAATGTACCGTGCGGTTCGCAGCAGCGATGGAACTAATGAGGTGGCATTGTATAAATAAGGCAGGAGGCAGGAGTGAGGAGGCAGAAGGCAGAAGGCAATAGGCAGGAGTGAGAAGGCAGGAGGCAGAAGGCAGTAGGCAAAAGGGCAGAGGGCAAAAGGCAGGAGTGAGAAGGCAGGAGGCAGGAGTGAGAAGGCAGGAGGCAGGAGTGAGGAGGCAGAAGGCAGAAGGCACTAGGCAGGAGTGAGAAGGCAGGAGTGAGAAGGCAGGAGGCAGGAGTGAGAAGGCAGGAGGCAGGAGGCAGAAGGCAATAGGCAAAGGGCAGAGAGCAAAAGGCAGGAGTGAGAAGGCAGGCGGCAGGAGGCAGAAGGCAGAAGGCAGGAAGCAAAAGGCAGAAGGCAGGAAGCAAAAGGCAGAAGGCAGGAGGAAAAAGGCAGAAGGCAGGAGGCAGGAGGAAAAAGGCAGAAGGCAATAGGCAAAAGGTGGAAGGTAATGAGCAAAGGGCAATTGGCAAAAGGGAGAAGTAAGA
>JBBRCW010000241.1:0-10953 GCA_038204535.1 Chitinophagales bacterium
AAAAACAAACTTTTCAACCGGCACCAGTACCAACGGCGCAGGTGAATTTAGTTTTTCAAATATACCCGCTGGTGGCCCCTACAGTTTTACCTTTTCAACTGTTGGCTTCGAAACGCAAACACTATCGGGATATAATATAAAAAGTGATGTTGGCCTTTCCTTATCGGTAACATTAAAATCTGCTGCCGCTGCCCTCGACCAGGTGGTGGTGGTTGGGTATGGTACACAAAAAAGAAAAGATTTGACGGGTGCAGTGGCATCTGTAAGTGGTAAAGATATAGATGATCTGGCTGTAACCCGTGTTGACCAGGCTTTAGCCGGAAAGATAGCGGGGGTTCAGGTGCAGTCTGTATCTGGGGAACCCGGAGTAGCCCCTCAGATTAGAATAAGAGGAGTTGGAAGCATTTCTGCAGGAGGGGCTCCGCTGTATGTAGTAGACGGATTCCCTACTGAAGATATCCAAATGATAAATCCGAATGATATTGAAACAATAGATGTATTGAAAGATGCATCAGCGACAGCTATTTATGGATCTCGTGGAGCAAACGGGGTAATTATCATCAACACAAAACGTGGTAAGTCGGGTGCAAGTATAGTTAGCCTTGATACATATGCCGGCTGGCAAAAAGTATTGAAAACGCCAAAGTTTTTAACTGTACAGGAACAGGCAAGGTATTATTTCGAGGGAGTTAAAAATCAAAATATTGATGCCGCGAAGGATGTGTCAGGAGATCCATTGAAATGGGCTAATCCGGTTCCTAAAACCATCATGGACGTTCTTGAAGGTAGAAACACAACTAATTCTCAATCATACGATGCTATATTCAGGGTAGCTCCGCAGCAGAGTTATAACTTGTCAGCTAAAGGAGGAAGTGAGGCCGTAAGATACGCGGTAAATGGAGAATATATGAACCAGGATGGTATCGTTATTCCCAGCAATTTTAAAAGATACTCTTTTCGTGCAAACCTCGATGCTCAGTTATCAAAAAGGCTGGCAATGAAATTAAATGTAAATTCTGCCTATACTACTAATAATGATCTTGTAGATGCAGGTGGAAGTGGCGGTGGTGAGGGAATAATTGGTGCCGCAAGTACCTGGTTACACTGGTATCCATTACACAATGCTGATGGTAGTTATTTTAGTGGCTTTGGCCAGGATGCTACAAATAATGTGTACAATCCGGTAGCCATTGCAAACGAAATAAAGAGAAGAGGTGAACAAACAAGAACTTTGGCAAATTTAAATACCGAATATAAGTTCTCTGACGCTCTAAGGTTGAATGTAATGTTAGGAGCCAACTTATCTAACTACCATTATTACAGTTTTATCCCTCTGCTTAACGTTTTTGCTAATGTTGCTGAGGGTTCTGACGAAACATCACGTTATTTGAATTGGATAACAGAGACAACACTGAACTATAATAAAGTTTATAAAAAGCATAATATATCCGGTTTGATAGGATATACCACTCAGAAACAAACAAACGGCTCCAACTTTCTCAGAAGTAGAAACTTCCCGAATAACCTGGTGTATACCTTAAATGCCGCCAGTAACATAATATTCCAGGGTAATTCGAATGAGAGTGAATGGGCCTTGATTTCCTACCTGTCAAGGGTTAATTATAATTATGATTCTAAATATTATATTACTGCTTCGATGAGGTCAGACGGTTCATCTCGTTTCGGTAGGGACAAAAAGTACGGTTATTTTCCCTCCGCCGCAATAGCCTGGAGAATTTCCAATGAGGATTTCATGAAAAGCGTCGGGTTTGTAAACGACCTTAAATTAAGAACCAGTTATGGTGAAACCGGAAACAACAACATTGGTAATTATGCTCAATACGCCAACATCGGGTACGAATCTTACCCCTTTGGCGGTGCAGCCCTAGGCGGTTCTGCTCCAATGCAATTTCCTAATACCATGCTGACATGGGAGAAGCAGAGATCATTAAACCTCGGCGTTGATGTAAGCTTACTTAAAAGCAGACTATCCTTTTCGGTTGATTATTTTGAAACAACAAATCACAACCTGCTGCTAAACGTATTTGTTCCGCTTACTACAGGCTTTAATACATCTTTAATTAATATCGGAGAAGTGCGCAACAAAGGTTGGGACTTTACCATGACTTCCCGAAATATTGATGGAAAGTTTTCGTGGACTACTAACTTCAATATTTCTACTTTCAAAAATAAAGTAACCAAGCTAGGCCCTGAAGGTGCTCCAATTATTAGCAGCTATCATATAACCCAGGTCGGGCAGCCTATAGGTATGTTTTATGGTTATGTTACAGACGGGGTGTTTAAAAACCAGGCAGAACTTTCTGCTGGTCCAATTTTCAATCCTGGTACTTCAGACCGGTCACGAGTGGGAGATATAAGATTTAAGGATGTGAGTGGTCCCAACGGTAAGCCTGATGGTGTTATTAATACTTTCGATAGAACAATCATTGGGTCGCCATACCCGGATTATTATTACGGGATGACGAATACATTTACATACAATAATATTAGTTTAAGTGTCAATATCCAGGGTTCTCAGGGAAATAAGGTCTTTAGTAACAGTGATAATTTTTTATATACAAGAGCACGGTATAAGCAACTGTCCATTGTAAAAGACTATTGGAAATCAGAAGCCGAACCAGGTGATGGTGTAAGTCCACGACCAAATAACGCTCCTACCGGAGGTCTTCGCGAAAAATCGACTAGATTTCTTGATGAGGGAGGATTTTTCCGGATCAATAATATCAACCTGAGTTATTCATTTACGAATGAAATTGCAAGGAAGCTTTCTCTAAGTTCTCTCAGGGTGTATATTACTGCTACTAATCCCCTGTTAATAACGAAGTATAATTTCTTTAATCCTGAGGTCAGCAATAGTGGAAATCCCCTTACCCCGGGAGTGAATGATTACAATTACCCGTTAGCTAAAAGTTTAATATTCGGTTTAAATGTATCCTTTTAAAATCATCCTCATTATTTGGAGAAAATATTAGTTATGAAAAAATTATTTGTTATTAGAATTATAGCATTTGCATCCTTTTTTATAATGTCGTGCAGCAAAGAATTTATTGATTTACTACCGCGGTCATCAGTTAGCGTTGATGTGGTCTATAAAACAGATAAGGACTTTTTAGATGCTTTAACTGCAACGTATAACACCTTACAACAACAGTATCAAAACTTTTATATTTTTGGTGATATCCGTGGTGATGACTCCTGGCAATCTATTTATAAAAATAATAGCTGGTCGTATTCCGATGTTTTTGTTATAAGAAGTTCTGATCCGTTAATGCATTCTACATGGCAAAATTATTACCAGGCTATATTTCGTATCAATACAATTTTATCTAAGATTGAAGCAGCAGATGCAGCCGTTGTGCCAAATAAAGAGCGGTATAAAGCGGAAGCTAAATTCCTCCGGGCTCTATCCTATTTCGACTTAGTTCGAATTTTTGGACCTGTGCCGATGGTTACCGGCGCTTTATCTATAGAGGAAGGGTATAAAGTTGGCCGCGAGAAAGTAAATACCATCTATGAAAAAATTATCGTCCCTGATTTAACGGCTGCAGAAAATGTATTACCTGTAAACTTTTCAGGAAAAGATGTAGGAAGACCTACGAAAGGTGCAGCTAAGTCATTGTTAGGCAAAGTTTATTTAACTCTAAATGATTTTCCTAAGGCTGAAACCAAGTTACAGGAAGTCGCTACTATGAATTATGGCCTTTTGCCAAATTATAAAGATTTGTTTGACTACACGAAGAACGAACACCACAGCGAATATATTTTTGATATCGAATATGAAGAAGGAATAGGAGAAGGCAGTAGGCTCACCAATGCTTTTGCGCCTAATAGTCAACCATTCACCAAATTTTATGGAATAGGCGGAAATGGAGATGAACAAAATTCTCCCACTCAAGCCTTAATTGATTTATTTGATCCAAAAGATCTCAGAAAGGATATAACAGTCGGCGTCACTGGTGGTTTTTATAACGCTGATTCTGTCTTCGTAAAATTGCCGGCAAATACTAACCAGACCTATACCAAAAAATACATTGTTCCGGTTATAGCAGCAAATGACAGCAGGGCTAACTGGAAAGTAATACGTTATGCGGATGTTTTATTAATGTATGCTGAAGCTTTAAACGAGAACGGAAAAACAAATGAAGCGCTTATTTCCTTAAATAAGGTTCGAACCAGGGCTGGTTTGGCAGCGTATTCTGGTCTGTCAAAAGAGGAGGCCCGTGAGAAAATCGCTACCGAACGAAGGTTAGAGCTATCTTTTGAGGGTCACCGGTGGTTTGATTTGCTTAGAACAGGCCAGGCATTCAATGTGATGAAAAATGCTGGAATGCTACCATACATGACGGTATTCCCAGTACCGCTGAGCCAAATACAATTGATAAATAACAAGGAATCTTATCCTCAAAATGAAGGTTATGATTAAGGTTTTTTATCTAAAATTAATACTGAAGTCTAGGGTCTTGCTTTTTCAAAGCGGTTAAAAATAAGGATGGTCACTAAATGAATTAACAATAAAAGGCTGCTTTTAATTAATTCTTAGTGAAACACTTTATCGATTTAAATTATCAGTCTTCATTGATTTTTTCCCTTGTTTACAATGTCTTGTATTAAATAAGTGAATAATAAATTATCCTTTAAAACAAACAATTGAGCATATGAATAATTCAGGAAATAGCAGGAGATACTTTTTAAAAAATACGGCAGCGGCAACCGCATTGTTAGCCACTACTAATCCATTTAAACTGGATGCAAAGGATCTGCCTTTTGTAGCAAATCCAGATAATAGTTTGCCCTGGTACGAACGAGTAACACGTTGGGGACAAATCAACATAACCGAAAAGGATCCTGCACAATATGACATTAGCTGGTGGAGGAATTTTTGGAAGCAAACCTACACAGAAGGCGTTGTGGTTAACGCAGGAGGGATTGTAGCATACTATCCAACCAAAATACCACTGCATCGTAAAGCAGAATATCTGGGTGGACGTGACCTTTTTGGTGAATTATGCAAGGCAGCAAAGCAAGATGGACTGGTTGTTTTTGCACGTATGGACTCTAACAGAGCACATGAAGAATTCTACCAGGCCCATCCTGATTGGTTTTCTATAGATGCCGATGGTAAACCTTATAAAGCTGCTGATCTCTATATATCCTGTGTCAACAGTCCATATTATCAGGAACACATTCCTGCCATCCTTACAGAAATTTCCCAACTGTATAAACCGGAAGGATTTACCGACAATAGTTGGAGTGGTTTAGGCCGTGAATCTATTTGCTATTGCGAAAACTGCAAAAGAAGTTTCCGTAATAAAACCGGGCAAAATATACCGGCTAAGAAAAATTGGGACGACAAAGTTTACAAACAATGGATCAGGTGGAATTATGACCGGCGTCTTGAAATATGGGATCTAAACAACAAAACAACTAAGGCAGCTGGTGGACCACATTGCACGTGGTCGGGAATGAACAGTGGTTCGATCAGTGGTCAGAGCAAAAGCTTTCGCGATTATAAGGAAATAGCAAAGCGGGCAGATATTCTTATGCTCGATGATCAGTCGCGTTCAGATTCCAGCGGATTTCAGCACAACGGAGAAATCGGTAAAATGATTCACGGATTAATGGGATGGAATAAGCTGGCACCTGAAAGTATGGCACAGTACAATCATATAAAACCATGGTTCAGACTTGGCAGCAAACCTGCCGCTGAGGCGAGAATGTGGATGATAGATGGCATTGCCGGGGGCATACAACCGTGGTGGCACATGGTCGCTGCATACCACGAGGATCGCCGTATGTATCATACTGCTCAACCGGTAATGAAATGGCATAAAAACAATGAACAATATCTGTTAAACCGCAAACCTGTGGCCAATATTGGAGTAGTTTGGTCGCAGGAGAATACAGACTATTATGGCAGGGATGAAGCGGATGAGCTGGTAGAACTTCCATTGCGTGGAATGACTCAGGCACTGATCAGAGGTCGCATACCTTACCTGCCGGTACATGCCGACCATATTGACCGGGATGCAGCACAGTTCTCATTGCTTATATTGCCTAACCTGGCGCTGATGACCGATCAGCAGGTGGCTGCTGTCCGCCGGTTTGTAGACAAGGGCGGTAGCGTGATTGCTACCGGTGATACTAGTTTATATGATGAGATGGGAGATTCACGTAGTGATTATGCATTATCAGATCTTTTTGGTGCGCACTTAGTGACCCCCGTTGCAAATAGAGAGATCCCGGACGAAAAGATGGCAAGAGACGCGTACCATACCTACATGCGGCTAACCCCCGAGCTTAGATCACAAATGGTAGGGCCACATACCAGTGGTGAGCCGGCGGTAATAGGAAAACGTCATCCGGTATTAAAAGGCTTTGAAGAGACTGACATTTTAATATATGGTGGCCTGTTACAACCGTTGCGAATGGATCCGGGAGCAGAGGTAGTAATGACTTACATTCCACAGTTTCCTACTTATCCTCCTGAGAAATCGTACATGCGCCAGGCATCCACCGATATCCCCGGGATAATCTTACGTACCAATGCTAAAGGAGGCCGGGTTGCTTTCATACCTGCAGATATTGATAAGCAGTTTGCAAGATTCAACCACCCTGACCATGGAAATTTATTAGAAAACATTGTCAGGTGGGGTATTAAAGAAGAGGTACCGCTATCAGTAGAGGGACCGGGTCTGGTAGATTGCCATTTGTACCAGCAAACAGGACGAATGGTACTTCATATTGTTAACCTGACGAGTGCCGCCACCTGGCGTCAGCCGTTGGATGAATTAATAGCCATTGGACCGTTGAAGGTGAAGGTAAAATTGCCGAAATCGGTTAGCGGACGAAATCTGAAGCTACTGGTTTCAAATCAACCAATAGTCGGAAGCGTTGTCAATGGGTTTACTCAGTTTACAATAAAATCTATATTGGATCATGAGGTCATCGTAATAGCGTGATCAATACCTGAAATGCTAACCGCTGCTTAAAAGTGGAACTATAAATAGTTGTTTGGACAAAAGGATGCTTCCGGATATTTTGTTGGAGACGCTTCTTTGTTAAAATGAATCGTTGTTGCTACCTGCAACAGAATATCGGGGCAGCCTCTTGTTCGCTTTATTAATACAGTGTACGGTGATATTTGCTCCGTAAGACGTTAGGGCGCTTTTAAAGCTTTCAGCTTGTAATGAAAGGAAAATTTTAAACTGACTTGCTATCGCTAAAGTTTTATATAATAGCATGCATCCCCATTGTGGAGAGGGCGAGGGCGATAAAGGCAGTAGCGGGAAATAGGAAAGTACAAGCAGTAAACATAAGATAAATGATTAAAAGACCCAAATGTTCTAAAGTCGCAATTAATTTAACCGTTTTTTAAAAACTAAAACTGCATGCATATGAAAATTAATCTACCTAAATTAAGGGCTATCTTTTATGGCCTTTTATTTCTTCTTCTTTGCAATCTTAAGGTCTCCGATGTTTTTGCACAGGAAAAACCAAGTTTAGTTAAAGGCATAGTCACAGATAATAATAATGAGCCCCTTTCCGGTGTTTCTGTAATTATTAGAAATACTAAAACAAATTTTACAGCAGGTACAACTACAGATAGCCCTGGCAATTTTACCTTTTCGCGAATATCTCCCGGGGGCCCATACAGTTTTACTTTTTCTATTGTTGGTTATGCAACACAAACGTTATCCGGCTATAACATTAAAGAAGATGTCACCCTTTCGTTAGTGGTGAGGATGAAGCCGAATGTTGCCAATTTAGACCAGGTTGTTGTAATAGGATATGGAACTACGCAAAAAAGAGATCTGACAGGCTCAATAGGAATAGTAAGCGCAGCGCAGACAAAAGATATTCCTGTAGCCAGTGTTGATCAAAAATTAATTGGGCAGGTTGCCGGAATGCAGGTAAGTACTGCAACAGGTATTCCCGGAGGTGGTACTTCGATTAGAATTCGGGGTGCCGGATCCATTGGTGCTGGCAATGATCCACTATTTGTAATTGATGGATTCCCCGTTACGAATTCATTTGGGCAAACATCCAATCCACTTAACCTGATTAATCCTGATGATATTGAATCCATAACTATATTAAAAGATGCTTCTTCAACAGCTATTTACGGTTCGAGAGGATCCAACGGGGTAGTAGTGGTAACCACCAAAAAGGGCCGTAGTGGCGAACCACGTGTAGAAGTGAGTTCATTTACCGGTTGGCAAACAGTGCCAAAAAAAGGAAGGCCTACTGTGTTGAATGGAACAGAGTATGCACAGTATCAAAAGGAATGGATAGAGGACTACATACAGTTTTCGCAGGGTCGTGCAGCTACAGAGGCCGACATTCCACTTTACCTTAGGAACCCTTCTCAATATGGTGAAGGAACCAACTGGTATAATGAAATATTACAAACAGCTCCGCAGAGCAGTATTAATGCAAGCGTATCGGGGGGAAGTGAGAATACCAGGTATTCCTTTTCAATTGGTCATAACAATCAGGATGGCGTGGTGAGGTATACCGGTTTTGAGCGTTACACGGTAAGGATGAATGTAGAAACCAATTTGAGTAAAAAAATGAAGGTTGGACTTCTGCTTGCTCCCTCAAATAGTGTTCAGAAACTAAGCGACAGTGAAGGCTCACTTTACAGAGACAACATTATTGTACGTAGTTTGTGGCTAAGCCCTCTGATACCTGTTAAAGATTCCGCCGGAAACCGTATACCGTTTATAGAAGGCGGTGGCAGACCGGCACCTAACCCGCTTAACAGCCTGGAACTTGCAGGCACGAAACGTAAAGAATTCAGAGGCCTGGGAGGCATTTTTGCAGAGTATGAAATCATCAATGGGCTAAAGGCAAAGTATAATTTTAATGTTGACTACAGCAGTGGTAACTCCTTTCTTTTTAATCCTTCCAATGTTGGGGGAATATTCCTTCGTCCTCCCGTTGTACCAACCTCTACCACCACAAAATTTACAAACTTTAACTGGCTATCCGAAGTATTGCTTTCTTATAACAAGCTGATTAAAGACAATCATCGTATTGATGCTTTGGCAGGATACACCACACAGCGTGAACGCAGCGATTTTATGTCAATTAACGCAGATAATTATCCTGACAACCTTGTTCAAACCATTAATGCAGCAGCAAATATTCCAGCATACAACCAGGATGTGCAGGAATGGTCGCTTATTTCATACCTCGCCAGGATTAATTACACGTTTAAAAATAAATACATCCTTACAGCCACGGGCCGAAGAGATGGCTCCTCCAGGTTCGGCTCCAATAAACGGTTTGGTAACTTTCCTTCAGCAGCGCTTGGATGGAGAGTGTCAGACGAAGATTTTATGAAAACAATAAAAAGTATCAGCAACCTCAAACTGCGCTCGAGTTACGGTTTGGCTGGTAATTACAACATTGGAAATTACACATCTATCGCAAATATCAGCGCTTCAAATGCAGTTTTTGGCGGACAGCTTGCCGGAGGCAGAGTAGCTACCTCCCTCAACAACCCCGACCTAACCTGGGAACAATCTAACCAGTATGATGCAGGCCTTGATGTAGGACTTTTTAAGGATAGGATTCTCTTTACTGCGGATTACTATAACAGGGTTACCAAATCAATGTTGCTTAATAATGAAATCCCTTTATCGTCGGGTTATGCTAATGCAATCTTTAACCTGGGAAAGGTACGAAACAGGGGTGTGGAGTTTTCGCTAAGCACTCAAAATTTAACCGGATTATTTTCCTGGAATACACGTGCCAATATATCTTTTAACCGGAACATGGTGCTTGCCCTAAACGATCAGAATAAAACCATCTATAGCGGACGAAGCGGCGAAGGTGGCTATACCCATGTAACTGAAGTCGGCAAACCTATCGGGCAGTTTTTTGGTTACCAGATTATAGGTGTTTACAAAGATGCTGAAGACCTGGCCAAGTCACCTAAAAACAATACCTCGGTTATTGGTTCTATAAAATATAAAGATGTAGATGGCAATGGGGTTATTGAACAGATTAAGGATTTTACGGTAATCGGTAAAAGCCAGCCCGATTTCACCTGGGGGCTTACTAATAACTTCAATTATAAAAGCTTTGACCTGGGTGTAATTTTGGTGGGTGTACAAGGCGGCCAAATACTAAGAACTGCCAATGAAACCCATAATAATAATGAAGGTGTTGCTTTTCCCGCCCAGTTTAATATAGACAGGAAATATGTCCTCAACCGGTGGCGGTCACCTTCACAACCCGGCGATGGAAAATCGCCCACTACAACCGGTGGCAGAGTAATGTGGCGCGATGTAAATTCATCATGGGTAGAAAATGCTTCTTACCTGCGGGTGCAAAATGTGACCTTAAGCTATATAATCTCACCAAAATTAATTTCGCGTACAAATGTTATAAAAGCAGCCCGTATTTATGTTAGTGGACAAAACCTGGCCATATTTACCAAGTACAGTTGGGGAAATCCGGATGCCATTCGTAATTCACTCGCCGGCAATACGGTAAGCCAGGCGCTGGTACCAGGCGCTGATTACGGCAATTACCCTGTAGCACGGGCAGTAAACATCGGCGTTAACCTTTCCTTTTAGTGTAAAATCATTTTAGATTATTCAAAAAACATGAACATGAAAAAGTATTGTAATCATATAATGGGATTCGTTATCATAACAGCTTGTGTTATCAGTTCCTGTAAAAAAAGTTTTTTGGAATTGGGACCGCAAGCCAGCATTGATGGAAGTAAATTCTTTTCTACCCAGGCAGAAATACTTCAGGCAGTTAACGGGGCTTATAGTTCGTTGCGAATTCTGGGCGTAAACAGTTATTGGGTATTTGGAGAAATGCGTTCGGATAATACGGCAAATTTTGAAACCAATACAGGGGGAGAGCAACGGGAACTGATTGATCAATTTCTGATTATTGCAACGAATGACAACG
>JBBRCW010000242.1:0-10843 GCA_038204535.1 Chitinophagales bacterium
TTTTCCGATTGAAGGATCAGCTTTTCTTCATTGCTTTTGCCGGTCTCATCTTTTAGCGGTTCAGGCACGGGCGCCTGGCCGTCTTTCAGCTTAAAATCAAATACTTTATCAATGTGTTGCCATTTTCCGTTCACCCATTTAAAACCTTCGTAGTCGCCGTCGGGCACCAACGTATATTTTTTATCGGGCGTATTGTCCTGGCTTATCAAATGGTCGTAAACAATCATATCCATTTCGTGGTCGTAGTTCATTCTTGCCCGGCCGTCCTTTTTATATTCAAGGCAGAAGCGGTCGTAGGTAGGGGCAGCAGCACCTTTATCGGCGGTCATCGAAAAATAGGGCCCGCCAAAAATTGGCTGGCCATTTTCGTTAAAGGTTAATATCTCAATCCATTTTTTTGTGCTCTTGGTGTTGTTGTCATCAAAACCTAAAAGGGTATAATACTTTTTGTTATTATAGGTTTTCATCACCATGCCGTAATAAATAGCGCCAACCCAATTATTGGCTGTTCTGACCGAATCTTGCGCGGCATCGGTAAATTCCGACATATCAAGTAGAGGAAAAAGCTTCAACGATCCATCGTCTGTTCGCATTTGTATGGCGCCCCGTTGCCTGAAATAGGTATCATCGCGGTTGAACTGCCACGAAAAAATGCGAAAGCTGCTGTCTGGAGCGTAAATCCTGGAGACGGTTTCTAAAGAGTCGTATGGATAATAGAACGAGCGGGTATTTTTGAGTGATTTTACCAGCAGGCGAATAAAAATGCTGTCAGCAATAAAACGCTGGCTGCTGTTGGCATTGGTAATCATATTTCGGGCATAAACCTTTAGGGTGTCTTCGTGCTTTGCAAAATTTTTAGCGGCAGATGGCGATAATTGCTGCGCCTGCGTCACCAATGAAATAAATACAAACAACCCCGAAAATATAATCCTCATAGTAATACGATAATGTACGAAAGTAACACCTCACTTTCAGAACGAACCGTGAATATACTTTGTTGCCCGGCTTTTTATGATTTTGTTAATGCAGACACGAAACTGGCAAAATCGGCCAGGTCGTTGAAACGGTAATCGATCAGCGGGCCCGGAAAAGGAGTTTCGGGATTGGTGGTGGCGACAAAAACAGTAAACATGCCCGCATTTCGCCCAAACTGCATATCGCTCAATTTGTTGCCAACCATAATACTCTTTGCAAAATCGATGTGTGGAAAATCCTCTTTTGCCTGGTGGGCCATGCCCGGGTTTGGTTTCCGGTGATAACTTTGGTTTTCAAGACTTGTACAATAATAGATCTTATCTATCCTGCCCATCGAAACGGTTATTTCTTCCAGCATCAGATCGTGAATTTCGGTAAGCGCTTCTTCGGTCATTAACTGCCTGCCTACACCTCTTTGATTGGTTACCATGACGATGGTGCTGAAAATACCATTCAATTTTTTCATTGCATCCAGAACGCCTTCATAAAACCTGAATTCACCCCTGTTTAAAATGTAGTCTTCTTTCTTTTCGTGGTTAATAACCCCGTCGCGGTCAAGAAACAGAGTCCAGTTTTTGTCGATTGCAGAAAATATTTCCATTCGGTTATTTTAATTCGCGTTGGGCCCGTTCATAATCTTCGGGTATGCCAATATCAATAAAATAGGCGTCCTGTTCTATACCAAACATTCGGCGTTTATCGTAATAAACCTCCAGGTAGTCCTTTTCAAACGAAAATTTAGCCGGAAGGTTTTTCTCCTCTAAAAACCGATGCACATTTAATGCATACACTCCCCCGTTAATAAATCCCGACTCATAAAATGCTTTTTCACTGAAACTGGTAATAGCGCAGTCCTCATCTATTTCAACTACACCGTAACGGTCAAAATTTTCCATGTATTTTAAGCTAAGAGTGCAATGCGCCCCGCTCAATGTTTCAAAACCTGCCAGGGCATCTACATCAATTTTAAACAAGGTATCGCCATTGGCTACTAAAACCGATTTCTCTTTCGCCTCCAGGCAGGCGAGTTTTATGGCGCCTCCTGTACCCAGCGGCTCATTTTCAACCGAAACACGGTAAGCTAAATCTGAATAGTCTTTTTGCAGGTATTCAATAACGATTTCGCTCTTATAGCCAAGGGCAAATATAAAGTGCTCTATGCCCTCATCTACTAAATGGTCGATTACATAGCTGATAAAAGGTTTGCCATTAACCGGGGCCATACATTTGGGTAAATCAGGCACGGCATCTCTGAGACGTGTGCCCAAACCGCCCGCCAATATAATTGCTTCTTTAATTACCATGTAAATTGATTAAAGCTGGTTTACTAAGATGGAAATAAATTATCTTCTACCAACTGGCAAATAATGTGTCCCAACAATATGTGGCTTTCCTGAATGCGCGGTGTATCAAGCGATGGAACATTAATCAGCACATCGCTGTAAGCCTTCATTGTGCCGCCCGTTGCACCTGTAAAACCAATGGTGATCATACCTTTTGAGCCGGCTGTTTCAAAAGCCTTTACAATGTTCGCCGAATTGCCTGATGTGCTCAGGCCAACCAAAACATCTCCTTCTACTCCAATTCCTTCAATAAGCCTGCTGTAAATAACATCAAAACTGTAATCGTTGGCAACCGCGGTCAGGTACGACGTATTGCAGTGCAGTGCCTCCGACGGAAGGGCGGTACGGTCTTTATAAAATCTTCCTGAAAATTCGGCAGCCAGGTGCTGCGCATCGGCAGCGCTGCCGCCATTACCGCAAAACAATACTTTCTTTCCATTCTCAAACGCAAGTGAAATTATTGATACCGCTTTTTCAACTTTCGCCAAAAGCTCTTGATCGTTTACAATTTCCTGCTTAACAGCAATAGATTTTTCAATAATATCTTTTATGATCTGCATTTTTTCATTTTGGTTACCGGCATTTTGATTTCATAGCATCAACGTTGCTTATAATGGATCGGAACAGTTCAGCAATTGATAATAAAATAGTCTTTTATTACCGTTATGATGGTGGCAAAAATAGATCAAACAATAAAAAGCCCGCCAAAAGTTTTACGGGCAAATTAAAAAGCGGCAGCGAATACGCAAATTCTCCATTTTGCCGTTTTACTTGCTGATCCCGGCATATTTTGACAATATTAATTATGGGGTGCGATAGATGAAAACAACAATCGATTGCAGGTGCCGGGCTAAAAAGAGCTCTTGAAATTTTATATGATTGTTTGGCTCACATAAAATCAGGATGTTTTTCAATCTCTTCTCCCAGTTCCTTTGCCCTTAAAGTGCGCCCGGCCCCGGCTTCAAACCAAAACTCCACGCCCTGTTCATCCACATCTTTTTCAATAAACACAGGGTGTTCAAAATTGACTTTATATTGAATGTCGTGATTTTCTGTAACGATGTCAATCGTTAGATCTTCGCCTTCGTAGCGGATCGTGAGTGTGCTGTTGGTCATAAATATTATTTGGCTTAAAGATAAATAACAACTGCTTCAGCCAAAAACAAATCACGCCTTTACTTCAAAATAAGCGATATCAAATGCTCAATGTGGCGGCGACGGATTAGTACGCAGAACTGCATCGTCAAAAGCCCGGCTGCCAATCGAAATTACAGTTAGGTCAAAAACAGTTTGACTTTTGTAAAATCGTTCATCATTTTGCTCCACTATCCTTAACAGATTCTTGGGGTAAACAATTTTTTCATATGGATAAATCTGGCTACATAACAGTTCATAACAGTTGGCATAGTATTCATAAATAAATTGCATTTAAATAATTAGAAAACGTTGAACCTGTTTTTTATTTATTCATTTGCCTTTCTTTTTAACGATTCTAAATTCTTGTTATGAAAACGAATATACTTCAAATCAATTCTACCAATTCCCCGCCTTTTTGTATCATACTTAAATTAAAAGTGTGTTAGTTTCCGCAAGGCAGCAATACAGGTTTTAAGGGTTTATTTTTTGTACGTGAGCGAAATATAAAATAGCCAATCAGGAGCTTCAGTTTCTCTTTAATGGCTTATTAAATATTCACTTACTTTTATTACGCAACCTTGTTTACTCAATTGCAGTTTGCACCAAAAGCATTTTGTGCCTGTCCGTTTAATCGTGGTACTTTCAGCAACTGAGTTCAACGAGAATGATCCATTATCTTGTTTAAGGAATTTTAAAATTGCAAATACAAAATCAGACAAAACATGTCAAGAAGCTGGAAACAAAAAGTTACAATATTGCTGGGGCTTTCCTTTGTAGTATTGCTGGGTATATTTTCGACAACCATTAAAAGGACTGGTTTCAAAAAAGATGCCGATGCAAGTGAAAAGGTGGGAAAACTGAAATTGTTGCCCGGTTTTAATGCCGAGCATTTGTATAGTCCCTCAGAGGCTGGAAACGGATCGTGGGTGGCTATGACATTTGATGATAAGGGCCGGATGATCACTTCTGACCAATATGGTTATTTGTACCGGGTTACTCTTCCGCCAATTGGATCTGATACCAATACTAATAAAGTAAAGGTAGAGAAACTGGAAATAAAGGTAGTGGGTGATACCGGTTACAGTAAGATAAAAATGGGTTTTGCCCATGGACTGCTGTATGCATTTAATAGCCTGTATGTGATGGTCAATCATAACCCCGATTCGGTTATGAACAAGAACAGTGGCCTTTACCGCCTGCAGGATACCAATGGCGATGACCAATACGACAAAATAACCTTGCTTAAAAACCTGGTTACACCCGGCGGAGAACACGGGCCGCACAGCATTGTTTTATCACCCGATAAAAAATCTATTTATGTTATTGCGGGCAATCATACCGATGTGCCTGCGATGGATTCTTACCGGTTACCAAAAACATGGAAAGAGGACAACTTATTTCCGCTTATAAAAGATCCGAACGGACATGCCAACGACCGGGATGCACCAGGCGGATGGATCGCTAAGATCAATCCGGAAGGAACCAGTTGGGAGCTGATAAGTGCAGGATACAGAAACCCTTTTGATCTTGCTTTTAATGAAGATGGAGAATTGTTCGCTTATGATGCCGATATGGAATGGGATTTTGGTATGCCCTGGTATCGCCCCACACGTATTAACCATGTAACCAGCGGCAGCGAATATGGATGGCGCACCGGTAACAGTAAATGGTCACCCACCTATCCCGACAATTTACCTGCCGTGCTCAATATTGGCCAGGGTTCGCCCACCAACCTTATTAGCGGAAAAACCGCCCGATTTCCCGAAAAATACCGCCGCTCGCTTTTAGCTTTCGACTGGAGTTTTGGCCTCATCTATTCTATACAGTTAAAGCCTGAAGGCTCTTCTTATAAAGCCAATGCCGAGGTATTCGCTTCGGGTACGCCGCTGCCTTTAACGGATGGTATAATTGGCCCTGATGGCGCTTTGTATTTTTTAACCGGGGGCCGCAGGTTGGAATCGGACATGTACCGGATTTATTATGGTAACAACACAAGTTCAAATGCAACCCTTAACTCTAGTTTATCGGCAGCTAATATAGAAGCGCAGAACATCCGTAAAAAATTGGAGCAATTTCATGGTGCGCCGGATGCCAAAGCAGTTTCGACCGCGTGGCCCTATTTAAAAAGCAGCGACAGATTTATCAGGTATGCTGCCCGTATGGCTGTAGAACATCAGCCGGTTAGCGAATGGCGCGATAAAGCGCTGGCTGAAAAAGATCCTCAGATTCTTACCCAGGCTATGATTGCATTGGCCCGCACCGATAGTCCTGAAGTTGAAACAAAGATCATCAATAAGTTATCAACAATAAACTTTGCCTCTTTGTCAGTAGCACAAAAAATTGATGTTGTAAGGGCTATTGAATTAACCATTCTTAGAATGGGCAAACCAGCAGGTGCGGCCAATAGCAAACTGATCGCTTACCTAAATCCTCATTTTCCTGCAGCCACAAACGAGCTAAACAGGATGCTGAGCAAAGTATTGGTAAACATTGGGGCGCCGCAGGCAGTTGCAAAAACAATGGCGTTAATGGCCACTGCAAAAGACACCGATGATTCAGGGCAGAAGACATTTACCAATTCTGCCGACCTGGTTTCGCGCAGCGCACAATACGGATTAGACATAGCAGGCATGTTGGCAAAAACACCCCCTGCCCAAAAGATCTATTATGCAACTGTTTTAGGAGAAGCCAAAGTGGGATGGACACCAGCTTTACGCGAAAAATATTTTAAATGGTTTAGTGAAGCTTTTGGATACAAGGGCGGTAACAGCTACATTGGCTTTGTAGAAAAAGCCCGGAAGATGGCGCTGGCAAATGTGCCTAAAGAGAGCCTTGCACATTATAATAAGATATCAGGAAACGATTTATTAATTATTACCGGAAGAAGAGTTGTTGTAACCGGAAACCCAAAAGGGCCCGGCAGAGATTGGAAAATGGATGATGCAATGGCAGTGATGAATAGTGACTCTACCAACCGCGATTTTGCGCAGGGCAAAATGTTGTTCAGCGCAACGCTTTGCAGTACCTGTCACAATATGAATGGCGTAGGCGGGGGTGCCGTTGGCCCCGACCTAAGCCAGTTAGGAACGCGTTTTTCTAACAGAGACATTCTGGAAGCCATTATAGAACCCAGCAAGGTAATATCCGATCAATATGCTGCTACCGAGTTTAAATTAAAAGATGGTAGTACCGTTACCGGCAGGCTAAAAAGCGAAGAGAACGGAAAGTACTATATTTCGATGAACCCATTTGCGCCGCAAACAGTACAAACCGTTTTAAAAAAGGATGTTGTCAGCAAAAAGCTTTCTGATGTTTCTATAATGTACCCCGGTACCATCAATAGATTAAATAAGGAAGAATTAAAAGATCTGTTAGCCTTTCTTGTTTCGGGTGGTAATAAAGGTAGTGATGTGTACAAGCCCAATCCTAAAAAGCCAATAACAGCATCGGTTAACAAGTAATATTATTTAAGAAAGGTAATGGCCCATCAAAAATTGTGGGTGGGCCGCATATGAAATACACCAATAAGGCCAGAGGTAATGCTGGTTTCAGAATAGGCCTTATTTACAATCCCAACCGTAAAATATCCAATCATTTTTTTGGCAAAAGAAGATGAGATTGGATGAATACTTTTTGTAGAGAGCAGGACATATAATTGAACTATGTGAGGTGTCTGCTAAAACGAAAAGCGTAAAGTGCCTTGCGTTACGTAAAGGTGCCCTGGCAATGTCATGTTTTAATTTTAGTATAAAAAGGCAAGTGCATGGATCATAGTTTTAAAGACAAAATATCTAATGCCGCACAATTGGGAGGAATTGAAACCGCTGTTATCGACAATGGACCGGGCAGGGGAACACGCATAGCATGGATTAATACAGGTTCGGGACTTCGATTTAAAATAGTGCTTGACAGGGCAATGGATATAGCAGATACTTTTTTTAATAAACATAGTATGGCCTGGTTAAGCCATGGCGGCATAACTGCACCGCAGCCTTTTTCGAATAACCAATTGGATTGGCTAAAAACCTTTGGCGGCGGTTTGTTAACCACTTGCGGGCTAAGCCATACCGGGGGCCCCGAATCGGATGAATTTGGAGAGCGCGGATTGCATGGAGAATTAAGCAATTTGGCAGCTACGGTAGAATCGATCATACAGCCCGATCCGGTTGCGGGTAAAATGGAGATGAGCATTACCGGAACAATGAAACAAGCCCAGGTACTGGGGCCAAATCTCGAACTGCGGAGAACCATATCAGCCACTTTGGGCGAAGCTGCTATCCGCATACACGATGAAGTTTTGAACAGGGGAAATTTACCGGCGCCGCACATGTTATTGTATCATTTCAATTTTGGCTGGCCATTGGTGGATGAAGGCACCCAACTGCTTTGGAAAGGCGCCTGGCAGTCCCGCGAAGGCAATGTCAATAAGATTTTTACGGATGCAAATGATTTTCATAAATGCCCGGCTCCGCTAGAGGATCATAATGGGCGGGGAGAGGAAGCCGCTACTATAGATATTGAGGTAGATGCGGCGGGTTACAGCACTTGCGGATTACATAACACCCATCTTGGGCTTGCCCTCTTTCTTAAGTTTAAAAAAGAACAGTTACCGTGGCTGATAAATTGGCAGCATTGGGGTAAAGGCGAATATGTAACAGGGCTTGAGCCATCAACCAACCCGGTATTGGGCCAGGCAAAAGCAAGAGAAAGAAAAGAGCTGATTTTTTTACAGCCCGGCGAAACCCGTACATACGACCTGGAGATCAATGTGCTTGAAGACAGCGAAAAGATCAATCATCTGCTAAAAACCATTGTTTAATAATCCTAATCACAAAAAAATGAAAATTGAATTTTCTTACCGCCACAAGGCATTGGTAATGATACATGATCCGCCAATAACCTGCCGGACGCCAACATCATCTTTTGACTGTTGCGCCTGAAAGTATTGTATTCAAATAAAGCTGAAAACAATAGACGCACATTATAGAAAAGTTCACCCATTTCTAACGTAACGCTTACATTATCATGAAAAAAATATTGCTTCAACAGGTAAAGCATCTGAGTTTTCTTTGCCTGCTTTTATTCGCTGTCCAAACAGCAAATGCCCAAACTGCTATAAAGGGTAAAATAACAGATAGCAAGGGCGAAGGTTTATCGGGCGTATCTGTACTGATAAAAGGTACAAGCGCAGGAACGGTTACCAATGCCTCCGGAGATTTTTCGATCAATGCTCCAAACAGCAAGGGTACATTAATTATTTCAAGTGTTGGTTTTAATACCATAGAATTACCCATTAACAATCGCAGCACCATTAATGCAACACTCGAAGCCGACATTAGATCACTAGACAATGTTGTTGTTGTAGGTTATGGCAGCCAGTTAAAGAAAGAAGTTACCGGGGCTGTTCAAACAATCAACGAAAAAGAATTAAGAGACTTGCCGGTTTCGCAGGTAGCACAAAAATTGCAGGGCCGTTTAGCAGGTGTGCAAATAAACCAAACCACCGGAAAACCCGGGCAGGGTATGTCGGTTCGTATCCGCGGGCAATTGTCGGTTTCCGCGGGCAGCGATCCTTTATACGTAATTGATGGCTTTCCGATCACCGGAAGCATAGGTGCCATCAACCCGGATGAGATACAGGATATCACTGTATTAAAGGATGCGGCCTCCACTTCGCTTTACGGCTCAAGGGCTGCCAATGGTGTCGTACTGATCACAACAAAAAAAGGAGCAAAGGGACAGACAAACGTTGCCCTGAATGTTTTTACCGGTACACAAAAGGTTCCAAAAAAGGGCCTGATAGAAATGATGAATGCAGTAGAGTTCGCCCAGTTTAAAAAGGAATACTATGAAGATGCTAAACTGCCGGTGCCTGCCGAATTTCAAAACCCTTCGCAATACGAAGGAAAGAATAATGACTGGTATGGCGCTTTGCTTAGAACTGCCCCCTTACAGAGTTATAACCTTACTGTTACAACCAATACCGACAAAGCCAGCACTGCTTTGGTAGCCGGTGTTTTTAACCAGGATGGTGTTATTTTAAATAATACCTATAAGCGTTATTCGTTGCGGATGAATACGGATTATGCCATTTCGAAAAAGGTAAAACTAGGTTTCAATATTGCTCCGCAATATGTTTTTGATAATACACCCAGGACCGATGGCGACAGGGGAACGGGTATTCTTTTCAACGCCCTGCATACCTGGCCGGTAATGCCTATTTATGATGCCAATGGTGTCCTTACCAAATTCAACCAATTTCCAGGTAGCACCGGAAACATTTTCGCCTATCCTAACTGGGTAAGGGCTGCAAACGAACTGGTCAACGAAACCAAAACCACCAGCTTGCTTACCAATGCCTACCTGCAATATCAGCCAATTGAAGGATTGACGTTAAAATCAACCTTCAATGTTGAATACCAAAGCACCAAATTTTTCTTTTTTAACCCATCGACAGCCACCAGCGCTATCAATGTTCCAATACCAACTACCGCAGTATCTATCAGGCAGAATATTGAAAATAAGGTGTGGTTAAATGAGAACCTGGCCACCTATGCCAGGAGTTTCAATGACCACCATTTTGAATTATTGGCCGGATATACCAATCAGAAGTTCAATGCTGAACAAACCAGGGTACAGGCGGATACTTATACGGACGACAGGCTGCCTACTATACAGGGAGCACTCAATGTTAACCGGGGTGGTACCACCAACGGGGTAGACGAGTGGGCGCTTACTTCTTTCCTTTCGCGATTAACCTACAACTACCAGGGCAAATACCTGTTTACCGCTGCGGTGCGGCGAGATGGATCGTCCCGCTTTGGCCCATCTAACACGTGGGGAACCTTTCCTTCAGTATCTGCAGGCTGGATTTTCTCTGATGAAAAATTCATGTTGAATTCAAAAAGAATTTCGTTTGGAAAAATCAGAGCCAGCTATGGCGTAATTGGTAACAACAACATTGGTAATTATACACAATATGCGCTGGTAAATAATACAGTGAATGCCGTGTTTGGTAACACTGTGGCAACAGGTGCGGTAGTAACAACGTTGGGGAATAACAATTTGGGATGGGAAACAACCAGGCAATTGGATCTTGGTTTAGACCTGGGACTATTTAATGACAGGGTGCAGTTTACGTATGATTTTTATACGAAAAGAACTACCAATTTGTTGTATAACGTACAGGTGGCACAAGAGTCTGGGTTTGGCATTTTTAGTGACAATATTGGCGAGATCAAATTTTGGGGTCATGAATTTGCAGTAACTAGCCGCAATACAACCGGTAAGTTAAGATGGACCACCAATGCAAACATCTCTTTTAACCGTAACCGGGTACTGGCTTTGGCCGATGGTATAGACAGGGTATACGGTAGTTTTCATATAAC
>JBBRCW010000243.1:0-10721 GCA_038204535.1 Chitinophagales bacterium
TTAATAAACCTTTATGTGAATAAAGATTTTATATTAATGATGATTTTATAAAAAAAGGCGCTTCGGAATTAGACGCTTTCTGCTCTGTCATCTTCAAAGAACTTTTTTGGGAACCAAAAATTAATCACTCGGGATGACACACCGTTTAAACGGGATGCGCTTTAAGGAGCAAATCATGCACTATGAAAAGAAAAAAGTCTCTTTATTTCTTTGGAAAAACCTGGTGCGTATTCCCCCACTGCTGCCATTGCGCCGACAATTGTTTTACTACGTCCGGGTGCTTTGCGGCTTTGTCGTTCAGTTCCGTTTCATCTTCATTTATTCTGTACAAATGCCAGGTAGTATCACCCGATAGCGACACCAGTTTCCAATCATTATCGCGTACATATCGTGCCTTAAAATGTTCGTTGTATAAAGTTTGATGTGCCTTTTGGGGCCTGCCTAGAAATACAGGCAGCAGGCTGATGCCTGACGTAGGCGTAATACTATGCCCATTAAATTTTTCGGGATAGTTGGTCTTTGCCACTTGGAGAAATGTTGCCATAAAATCCATTACATGGCCCCAGTGATCCGATAATCCGCCTTTGGCTGCAATCCCTTTGGGCCAGAACGCGATCATAGGTGTTCGGATGCCGCCTTCATACGACTGCTCTTTGGCGTAGCGGTAAGGCGTGTTGGCCACCAGCTCCATTAGATTTTCAATTTCATTTTAGCTAACTAATTAAGGATACTATTTAAGAATAGAATATTTGTTCATCGTAATAATGCGTACCTGGAATAGTTTCACGCAAAGACGCAAAGCAAACCCACGCAAAGAGCGCAAAGAAAAACCTTAAACTATTACATATATAACCCTTGGACATCTTTGCGTGAAGCTCTTTGCGGCTTTGCGTGGTAAATACTATTGTAAAATCATCTTTAATAAATATATTGAAGTAGAACCGTTAGGCTTATGGGTTCATCGTAATAATGCGTACCTCGATTAGTTTCACGCAAAGACGCAAAGCAAACCCACGCAAAGAGCGCAAAGAAAAACCTTAAACTATTACATATAAAACACCTGGACATCTTTGCGTGAAGCCCTTTGCGGCTTTGCGTGGAAAATACTATTGTGGCGCATTCCAAACTCCCCCTTCGGGGATTTAGGGGGCTTGTATCCGCATGATGCCATTCATGATTCTCCAGTGCCCTGGAAATGTACAGATGAAAGGATAATCGCCTGGTGCGGATGGCGCGGTAAATGTTACCGAACCATCTTCGCCGGGATTGATGAGCTTTATAAAATGCAATACTTCGGGCATGCGCGGCACATAGCTTTTATCGGCACCTTTGGGATCCATAGCCATAACATCGGCAGCGGCCCCCACTTTTTGCGTTGTGCCCGGCTTTATCAGCAGCCAGTTGTGCTGCATTACATCAGGGTTTTCAAGATTGATCGTAACCTTTTGGCCGGCCTTTGCTGTAATGAGCGGTTTGTCGTACTTCATTACATTCAGCACCACTTTTAAATTGATGGTGATGGGTTTAAGCGCAGGCGCCGCAGGCTTCTCCGTTTTGGCAGCATTTGATTTTTGAATAGTTTTTTCCTCTAATGGCAACGAAGTTTTTAATGGATTATCTGCCCCTGGTTTGTTGAGCGTGATGACCGCGTTCTGCAGGTTGCCTGAAAACTGGAATTGACCCTCGTAGTTCCCTACCTTATATTGGTTGTCGAAATCCTGACCCACCCTAATGTCTTGCGTTAGATTTTTAGAATACGATGACGGCGCTTTGCCCGTTGCTACTTCTTTATCATCAATGTTAAGGCGCATACTGCCATTGGTGGATAGCACTGCTTCAAAATCGAATTTATTGGGCAAGGCTTCTTTTGAAAATGCCTGGTAAGCCTTTCCATCTTGCCTAACTTCCAACTTTAGTTTACCATCGGTAATATGGAGAACGTATCCGTTTTCTTTATCGCCCTGTGCCATGATAACACCTTTTAATTCGCGCTGCTCTGGTTTTGAAATGGTACCTTTCACCACGATCTCTTTACCTTTTACATCTGGCGAATTTTGAAAATTTCCCCGGCGTGGCAAAGCATATTTCTCTTCGTTCAGCGCCATGCCAATTCTTTCATTTAAGGTACTTCTCTTTAAATCACCGGCTTTGTCCATTGCAGCCGCTTCCGTAAATCCTTCTTCATGGGTTATTGCTGCGGCCAGCAAAGCTTTTGAAATCCATTGGTCGATTTCATTTTCCTCTTTTAACGATGCCATATAGACCATTTCGCCTAATTTTTTTGAGGCTGGCATATCGGCGATCGCTACAAAGGCGGCCAACCGTGTATTCAAATTGGGGTCGTTCAATATTCCGCTTTTCCCGATAGCATCCAATGAACGCTGGTTTTTTGGAAGTACCTGTATAGCGGCCTTCCGTACCCCGGCTGCGGCATGAGATAAAGCGTTTACCACTACCCTGAAGGCTTCAGTGTTTTCTGCCTCTAAAACTTTCATACCCTGCAGTGTCCATAGTGCGTGGACGGCGGGACTATTCAATCCCACTTCATCCACCCGTTGATTAATGATAATGCTATACAACGACGGCAACACCTGTGGATCGTTTAATTCAACCAATAAACGCTGGGCGGTCATGCGCCAAAACATATTGTCGTTTTCTAATGCCAGCAACAAACCCGGTACATCGTTCTTTGATAGTTTAAGCGGCTTTACAGTTTTGGCATTTTTATATACCACGCGGTAAATGCGACCGAAATCAATGTCGCGTAAAGGGCTAATAAATGCATTGCCCTGGCCTCTTGGCTGATCTTTAAAAGGCAGCACCATTTCGGACGGGGCCTGGCGCTCAACAAACACATTGTGCTGAATAATGAAATTATACCAGTCCGCCACCCACACCGCGCCATCTGGCCCAACTTCGGCTTGCACCGGGCCAAACCATTCGTCGGAGCTTGCCATCAAATTCCAGTTATCTTTTTCAACGAAACCAGCGCCTTTGGGTTCAATGATGGCATTATGCAATAACCTAACGGTGGGTTCGCAAACTAAAGCCATCCGGTTCCAGTATTCCCTGGGAAAATTACGGGCGGTGTACAGGTGATGGCCCGCCGCAGATGTAAAGCCACCCACCACATCTACCTGGCGCAGGTTGGGGGTTAAAGAATGCGAATCATAATGCCCGTCAATTTTTTGAACGGGCAGAATGGAAGGTGCCTCGTCCTTGTCTGTTTTGGACTGCAATGAGCGCTGCATCATTCTTGAAGGCATGCTGTAGAATGCGCTATGCGTATTATTGGCCGTAGAAATAAATACATTGTTGTCTTCTGAAAAACCCAGCCCCCAGGTATTGTTACTGGTGTTGGCTAAAAATTCAAAATCGGTTCCATCGGGTTTTACATGGTAAACACCTGTTCTGAAATTTAATGATTTACCGTCTTTGGTAATGCCGTTAAAACCCGAACCTACTACACCCCAGATTTTATTGTCAAAGCCATATTGCAAATTCGACGGGCCAAAGTGGGTATCGCCTTTGTCCCATCCATTCATCAAAATTTCTCTTACATCCGCCTTGTCATCACCATTGGTATCTTTTAAAAATAAAAAGTAAGGCGCCATTGATACGACCACACCGCCATTGGCAAATACCATGCTGGTGGGTATGTTCAGGCTATCGGCAAACACCGTAAACTTATCCGCCCTGCCATCTCCGTTGGTATCCTCGCAAATTTTTATGCGGTCGTTGGCAGCGCCATCCGTTTCTAAAAAAGTATTGGGATAATCCACGGATTCCACGATCCACAAACGGCCTTTTTCATCCCACGACATGGCGATGGGATTGGTAATATCCGGCTCGCCGGCAAAAAACTTCACTTCAAAATCAACCGGCACCTGCGTTAGTTTCATCGAGTTTTCAGGACTCAGTGCGTCCTGCATTTTTGGAACGAGGTGACGCTTTGTGAAATCGCCTGCAATTTCCGGCTGATAAATACTAACCTCCGGCCGATTTAATTTTGCTATCCGGTCTTTAACATCGTCGCCCAGCGCCCAAAGCACACCGTTGTTTATCAGCTTCATAAAACCAGCTTGTGTCCACGTACTGTCGTTGTGGCCATACGCAGTATAAAACACGCGGCCTTTTCCCTGCTTGCGGGTCCAGGTCCATGGTTCGCGTTTACCATCTTCAACACGCTCCATCAACAGGTTCATGTCAGGATTAACTTTTTGATGCACGTACTTTTCATCCCAGGTATCAAACTCCCACAGGTCGCGGGTTATGGGGTTTGTTTTGTCAACAATAGAAACCGTAAAGTTTCCTTTTGTCTCCGACAGATATTGTGCGCCAACCGTCTTTATATACCAATCAGAATTTCTAAAACAACCTGCCGCGCAATGGATAGGAATCAATCCCTTACCACCTTCTACAAAACTCTTTAAAGCTGCCTCCTGCGAAGGTGAAATGATGTCGTGGTTTGAATAAATGATTAAGCCGTCGTACTTGTTTAAAGTTTCTGGATTAAGATCATTGAGGTTGGTGGTATAAGTTACGTTAACCCCAATTTTAAATAATGAAATAGCAAGCCAGGGGGCATACTTACCAGCGTCGTGGTGCTTTCCAACATTTCCCAAAAACAACACTTCGCCTCTGCGCGGACCGCTTAGGTTTGATGACGACGCCGCAGGATCAATAATAGATTGTTGTACATCGGGAGATGTATTTGATGTAACCTTCTTTGTATCGCCGTTTGCTGTAGCGGACTGCATTTTATTTGAACAGGCATAAACCGTAGCCAATAAAACAATCGCTAAACTGAAATTTTTCAACATGCAATTAAAAATTAGAAACGTTAATTAGGGTTAATAAAGCCAGGGGCTTCTTAACATTTTAAAGACCAGCTAAAAAAAATGTTGTTCAATTGCCAAACATCTCTTTATAAAATTGTAATCCTTCTATAGCAAGTTCATCAGCGCTTGCGGCTAAAGGCCTCCAGATGCAGGCAGCTGCGGCAAGCTCTTTTGACGGCGCGCCAAAAGTTTCGATCACCATAGCGCCTTGGTAGTTAATGTCGCCCAGGGCCTGCTTTATTCCCTTCCAATCAAGATGACCGGTTCCGGGTGTGCCTCGGTCGCATTCATTACCCTGCACGTGGCATAAAAGTTCTTTACCCACCTTTCTTATGGCATTGGGAACATCCTTTTCCTCAATATTGCAATGAAAAGTATCGAGAGAAATTCTGATGTGCGAATGATCTATCTCCTGAACCAAAGAAAGGGCCTGGTCAGCGGTATTGATCATATCCGTTTCAAACCGGTTCAAGGGTTCTACTCCAATTACAATTCCGTATTCAGCAGCTATCTTTCCTGCTTCCTTCAGGTTTTCAATACACCAATCCCGCTCCTGCTTTTTTTGCTCCGGCGATACGATCCTTGTCTTGCCAACCGCCGAATAAACAGGACCGGTAAAGATGGGGCTGCCCATATCGGCGGCGATCTTAACGCAGTCATTAATGTAATTCAAACCGTTCTTTCTAATGGCTGCATCAGTGCTTGATATATCCCTGTCGGGACCAAAGGCACCGCTGATGGTTATCTTAATGCCTGCTTCCTTTGCAAGCTCTTTTAGTGTAGGCCAATAAATCAGATCTTTATCTTCAACAGCTACTTCCAGTATGTCGTATCCCATCGATTTTACCTTTTTCACTAAATGAAAAGAAGCAGTATTAAACGGAGATACCCAAATGAAAGTACTTGCACCAAATTGAATGTTCATCAAAATAATTTATCTGAAAGGCGTGTTTCAAGCCCATCATTTGTTAACTAATAATGCCATTTGACAATAAAATATTCAATGTTATTTAAATCATCCTGTAGAATGTGTTAAAACTAGCCGTCATGCTGATCCGCCGCGGCGGATCTACATCCCGTGCATCTCATAGATATTTTCCAGGAGATCCTGAAACAAGTTCAGGATGACGAAAACCTATAATCTTTAGATTTCGAAGTCGGGTATGGTGATCCGCTTTCCATTGTTCATGGCTGATTCGTGTGCGCAGATACCCGCGCAGGTATAGTTAGCAGCAAGGTCAGCATCCACTGCCGAAGGCCTGTTTTCAATAATAGCCGCCAAAAATTCCTGCACCAGGTGCGGATGCGAACCGCCATGACCGGCACCTTGTAAAAACGAAACGTGGTTGGGATCGTCTATTTTTTCGCGTTTGGTAAAATGGGCTATTTCAGGTATCAGCATTTCATCGGTATCCGGCACATCAATTCTTTTTGAATTTTCACCACCGTCAAAAATCACATGGCTTTCATCCTGCAACTGTTCCCATTCAAAACTCATTTTGGTTCCGTACACATCATAACTTTCCCTGTATTGCCTGACCACATCAAACAACGACCGGGTGGCTTCTGCAATTACATCCGAGTTTTTTAAGGTAAATGTGGCGGTCTCTACTGCGAAAGGCGAATTATATCGGCTGGTAAGATCATCACTTAACCGGCCCGAGCCATGACAAACTACGGTGTCAGCCTTTGTATTGTTTATCCGCAACAAGGGCGAAATGGCATGCGTACCATTCAGCATGGGCGGATAACCTTTCCAATATTCTCCCCAGCCTTCCATGCTCATATCCTGAATATGAGAACCCCTCACAAACTGAATACGGCCCAATTGTCCGGTTTCAGCGAGATTTAATCCGTATAAAAACTCTCTTGTGTAGAGCGCCGTTTCCATCATCATATAAACCTTTCCAGATTTTTTTCTTGCCTCCACAATGGCTTTACAATCTTCTACCGTCATAGCCATGGGGATGGTACACGCAGTGTGCTTATTGGCATTGAGCGAAGCCAGGGTCATTCGGGCATGTTCAGGTACCGGAGTAACTACATGAATGGCATCTACATCGTCGCGTTTTGGAACATCTTCAAAATGCTCGAAACATAAGTCTTTATCTAAATTGAATTTTGCGGCAAGTTCATCCCGCGTTTGTTTGTTGCGGGTGCAAATACCAACAGCCTTAATGTTCGGATGATTTTGATAAATAGGTATAAACTCTTTTCCAAAGCCCATGCCTACGATAACAACGGTAATTTTTTTACTCATGATGATAGTATTTATTATTGGCGAAATCGATTTTGTTGATTGTTGTTTTGTGGGATTCCTTCCCGATCAAAATCGGGATCGGAATGACATTAGAAGTCGGACACCCCTTTGTCATCCCGAGGAACGAGGGATCCTTTGTTGTTCTGTGAGGGATTCCTTATCACGGAGTCCCCTATTGTTTTCGAAGGGATTCCTCCTTCGTCGGAATGACAGGATTTTCGGAATGACAAGCTTTTTGTCATCCCGAGGAACGAGGGATCCTTTATTGTTCAGTGAGGGATTCCTTATCACGGAGTCCCCTATTGTTTTCGAAGGGATTCCTCCTTCGTCGGAATGACATGATTTTCGGAATGACAAGCTTTTCGGAATGACATGCTTTTTAAAATGACAAGCTTTTTGTCCCGGGGAAGGAGGGATCCATTTTTATCTCTTAGCAACCCATTTAACCGCATTCCGCAACAATGTTTGATAAGGTGCAATGTCATGCGATTCGGCATCGTGCCCCAAAGCAATGCCTACTATCCTTGCTTTGGGATGTTTTATGATAAATACAGATGGAAAAATTTTATCAGCGCCTTCTGCTTTGGCGTTGGCGAGAACCTCGATACCAGGGCCGGCAGGGTCAGGTATGTAATAATATAACTCGTCTTTTAAAGTAAACTTGTTGTCCACACCTTTTGTAATGGGTGAGTTTTGGTTGATAACAGTTACATCAAAAGTACCATATTTGTTATGCCCTTTCGACCCACCACTGGCCAACTGCAAATTATACTCCGGCCAGTCTTTCCAGTTATACCACAAAGCCGCATGAGCCAGCACCAGGCCTTTACCGGCAATAACATGATTCAGAATCGCCTGCCGTGAAGCCTGGCTGGCAATAGGCTGGTTGTTGCTTAAATACAATACATCGGCTATTGGCAGCAGATTAAAAATAGAATCTGTGTTATTGGTATATGTCACCGATGCCAGGCCGCCCTGTTGCAAAGTTGCCACATCGGCGTTGCGGTACCATTTGTCGAAGTCGTGCGAGGAGCCGCCTCCTACCAATAATACACTGATGCTGTTTTTCGCATTTTTAGCACCTGCAGGCGAACGCGTCTTACACTGCATAAATAAAGTGCAGCCTATAATTAGTGCATAGAGTGCAATCCGGCTTTTGATGAAAACTAACGGTAATTGATGGGGCATAACAATGGTTTATCTTCTATTAAAAATGGTTTTCGAAACTGAGAACTTATCAAACAATTAATTCAATTTATCATACAGCAGTTTCATATAGTAACCTGCCACAACGCTGCGGGCCTGAAAACCGACCTGTTTGCCATTGGTTGTTTCGTGCCTAATCGCTTAATGGGGCGCGGGTAGGCGTCTCCATCGCGTATTTGTACACCGGCTGCACCAGCGTTTCAAAATCTTTTTGGTTATCGGTCAATATAGCAGTCCACATGATCCAGTCGCTTTGGGGCTTCTGCGAACCCACAGATCATTACTCTTCCAGAAGGTACCGCCGTCCGTTCTGCTATCAGAGAAAGGCGCTTTACCTGTTTTCCATCCTACATCGGAGAATGACGTGTTTTGCCACCCATGCCAGGTTCGCTTTCAGTATATTGAACGCTATAAGACTGTTCATCGCTGGTAGGCAAAACAGTATTATAGCTTTTGCCTTCTGCTCCTATCACCCGATAGGTTACGCCATCTACTTTTATCATACCCGACAATTGCTGCTCAGCGCCTGTCCAATGTTTGGTGGCCGATGCGTTGAGATTATCGGTCATAGACCAAACACTAAAATACGGATCGTGGGTAATGAGCGGGTAGGCCGGCGCCTTGTGACTTGCAGCCGATGCACCGGTCAGCGATTTTATCAGGTCAACTTCATCCTGTCTGTAGGGTGTTCCATCTTTTCGGAATATGTCGTGAAACCAAACTTTGGGTTCGCCGCCATTGGGCATTGGAGCATCCCAGGCATAAATGGTGTTTGATTTACCGGCAACAAAACCCCAGTTGATGGCACCTACATTATTTTGCTTTAGAAGCGGCATGATGTTGCTAAATAAACTTCCCCTGGTCCGGGCCATATACTCGGTACAAATCAAGGGCCTGCCGTATTTCTTTAAGGAATCTATTACAAGGGCATGTTCACCTTCTTTGTTGTAGTTGTGATACGTAATAATGTCGGAGTTATTTAACTGGTAGGTGTTCAGATCTACCAGGTTGGGGTTCCACACACCTGAGGACAGTGGCTGTGAAGGATCAACCTGCCTGGCCCACTTAAAAATCTGCGACAATAAGAAGAGGCTTTTGCTGCCATAATCACTGTTGCCTGGTTCGTTATAGAGATCCCATAAAACAATCCGGTTGTCATTCTTAAAGGTGGTCAAAATATCTTTTACATACAATTCCAGGTTACCTGCAATAGCGGGCTTGTCGTAGAACAATTTTCCGGGGTCTCTTATCCAGCCTGAGTTATGAATGCCGGGCTTTGGCTCCCGTTGTTTACCTGCAGCGTAATTTTCGTTCCAGCAATCATCAAAAAACACAAACATCGTTTTTACTTTATGTTTGTTGGCAATTGCCAGGTACTGGTTGATGCGGCTCTTAAATCCTACCGGGTCTTTCTCCCAGGCCACATGATGCAAAAATACCCGCATCAGGTTCATTCCAATATTTTCAGCATAACCCAGCTCGCGGCCGATGGTAGTGGCATCGAACGTCTCCTTCTGCCACATCTCCAACTGATTAATAGCGCTGCTGGGTACGAAATTGGCGCCACTCATCCAGCCATTTTTGGCAGACCATTCTGCAGCCTTTTCTTTGGACCAAATTGCTCTTTCCTGCTGTGCTTTTGCTTGCCCAATGGAAATGGTGGCTGAGGCCAGAAGCAGGATGAAATACTTTATCATATTAATTGTTATTCATTTAAAAAAAAGCCCCCTAAATCCCCCGAAGGGGGAGTTGGAAGCAAGGCATTTCATTCGTTTCCGAAATCAATAATATATCTGCGTTCGTTTTCCAGCATCTTCCGTTCCTCTGGAACGAAAAAGACCTTTCTGGATGTTATTTCTACCCATGTTGCGTTCCTCCGGAACGGGGCAATTGGCCTGCTATTCAAACCTTGGAATGCACCTCATCCTCAGACAAAATCCAGGGGATGCTGAAATAAATTCAGCATGACGAACACCCGAACCGCAGACCGTCATCCTGAACTCGTCTCAGGATCTCTTGGATTAATGCCAGTTGAAATCCAGGGGATGCTGAAATAAATTCAGACGAGCAGCCGAACCACAGACCGTCATCCTGAGCTCGTCTCAGGATCTCTTGGATAATTGCCAGTCGAAAATCCAGGGGATGCTGAAATAAATTCAGCATGACGAGCAGCCGAACCACAGACCGTCATCCTGAGCTCGTCTCAGGATCCCTTGAATAAATGCCAGCCGAAATCCAGGGGATGCTGAAATAAATTCAGCATGACGGCTCTGAATTATTTCACCTTCACTTTGTACAACGCCTCGTTGACCTGTTTCAATTTTTCTATGGGCATCTTCATTACTTTTCTATCATAGGTCATAAAACCATTTACCTCGCCTTCTACGTCTGTTGTTTGGGTATAAACTGCCGCC
>JBBRCW010000244.1:0-10671 GCA_038204535.1 Chitinophagales bacterium
CTCCCCTCGTTCGACTATAATTCTGTTGATGAATCTAAACCCGAATTGAACACCTCCAACTGGGGGTACGATCCCTTAAATTACAACGTTCCCGAAGGCAGTTATGCCACCAACCCGTACGATGGCCGGGTACGAATTAAAGAATTTAAGCAAATGGTGCAGGCACTGCATGCAAACGGTCTGCGGGTGATATTAGACGTAGTGTACAACCACACCGCCAACCGCGAAGCAGCTTTTAACCAATTGGTTCCGGGCTATTATTACCGGTATAATGCCAACGGCAGTTATTCGGATGCTGCCGGCTGTGGCAACGAAACCGCCTCAGAAAAGGCAATGATGCAAAAGTTTATGATAGAATCGGTGGCGTATTGGGCCAAAGAATATCACCTCGATGGCTTTCGTTTCGACCTGATGGGTGTGCACGACATCGCTACCATGAACAGGATCAGCGATACCCTGCACAAAATAGACCCCACCATTTTTGTGTATGGCGAAGGATGGACTGCCGGTGCCAGCCCCTTGCCCGAAGAAGACCGCGCTGTTAAAAAGAACACGTACCAACTACACAACATCGCTGCTTTTAGCGACGACATAAGAGACGGCCTACGCGGACCATTTAACAACGTAAAAGAAAAGGGATTTGTAAGCGGTGCAACAGGAAACCTTGAAAGCGTACAATTTGGTATTGTTGCCAGCACGCAACATCCACAGGTTGATTATACAAAAGTCATTTATTCAAAAGCGCCCTGGGCTGCCGAACCTTACCAGGCCATCAGCTATGTGGCCTGCCACGACGACAATACGTTGTTCGACCGTTTGGCTATTGCCAATCCCGAGGCCTCAGAAGCCGACCTTATTAAAATGGATAAGCTTGCACAAACAGCGGTGCTAACTTCGCAGGGCGTTACTTTTCTTCAATCGGGGGCCGAGCTGTTGCGTACCAAAAAGGGGGTTGCCAATTCATACAATTCGCCCGATTCAATAAACGAGATCGACTGGAGCCGCAAGGCGAAATACAAGGATGTTTTTAATTACTACAAAGGCTTAATTGCGCTGCGAAAACATCATCCCGCCTTTAGAATGCCCACCACTACTATGATACAACAGCACCTGCAATTTACCGACACCAACGATCCCCTGTTAATTGCCTACACCATAAACGATCATGCAAACAACGATCCCTGGAAAGACATTCTTGTATTGCTAAACGGCAACAAAACCGATAAACAAATACCCCTCCCCGCCGGCACCTGGCGTGTAGCCGTTGATGGAAAAAC
Source organism: Chitinophagales bacterium (assembly GCA_038204535.1). GTDB lineage: Bacteria > Bacteroidota > Bacteroidia > Chitinophagales > Chitinophagaceae > Segetibacter. The sequence goes on from JBBRCW010000244.1 coordinate 1,278, forward strand.
AGTCAATGAAAAAGGAATACAACAACTCACTTCCACCGTCAGTATTCCGGCCACAACGGCGTATGTTTTGTATAAAATGAAGTAGAGGATTGGGGGGTTGGTGTTTTTCTTTTTGGGAGCGAACATTTAGTTCTTTGTTCAACATTCTTGTGTTATTTCAATTCCGACCTTTCGGAACTCACTTGTACTTTCTGTTCGCTACGCCGCGTTAAACATCACCGCCTTCCGACTGCCCGTCCGACTGGCGTCAGCCGGGCGGGCTCGGTTCCTCTTGGAGAGGGAGGTCAAATATTGAGTGTTTAGCCAGTCTGACCACCAACATTTCCCTATTAATTCGCCATTCCGAAAAATTTCCCATCCTTTTCAAGGAGGGGACAGATTTTGTGCGCAGCATAAAATCAGGGGTGGTTAAACGCCGCTTTATTTTTCGCTCCCCTCCTCCGTTGTTGGTCGCCTGACCAACTACCAAATCTCCTCCGATGTTGGTCGCCTGACCAACAACCAAATCTTTAATAATCAGGTGATCTGAAAAAATTTGCAGGTGAAGAAGACCTGCAAATGCGAAATTCTTTATGGAGAAGGAATACAGATGATTTCCCGTATTTAGCGCCCGTTTGTCGGATTGATGCATACAATCGTTCACTACGCCGCATTTAAAGGCGGCAACCATTTAAAGCAACGGATATAGAAACCCGTTATTTATCTGAAATATCTGCAGGCGAAGAACACGCATCAAAGGCAAACCCAGCAAAGTCATGGATTACTTTACTTCTTTCATTCCGGAAAAAGTACCTTGAGCTACATCACCGATCGCTACTTTACCCTTCATAGTATTGCCCTCAACAGTGCCGGTATAAACAACGTTATATTCGCCTGCCTTAAACTCAAGTTTGATTTCTTTTTCTCTCGAAGTGCCTGTTACCACCGCTTCGCCTAACTGACCTGTGTAAGTGCCGGTAACCGTTTCACCTGTTTGTTTTAGAACGAATACAGGTGTTCCACTGCCAGCACTTGTTTCCACTTTCATATTCCATTTTCCTGACACGTCAACTGCCTGTGCAGAGACAGAAAAAGTAGAAAGCAACAGCAGCAGAATAGTACTTAACGATATTATACAAAAAGATTTTTTCATATGAAAACTTTATTTAAGACACGTAATATAAGCCTATTACTTAGCATTTTGCTTGGGCAAGGTAACATGTTGCCTGCTCAGTGAAATAGATGCCTTCTTTCATCTTTGGTGTTCTTGATCAACGATCATTACCCAGGGTAGTGCGCTATAAAATTCTATTGGAAATACCGCTAGCTATAATCATGCAATCCTTTCAGGATTGTTTAAGCGTTATGGAGTGCATTACCTACCCCGCCAACTAGCTGAACGTGCGAACACATCATTTTTTGTTTTTGCTCGGTAAGAGCATCCTGTTTATAGAAATAATTCAATAATGATTTTCCAAGCTCCGTAGGTGCTTCCTAAAGTTTCTCCTCCTTTTCAAGGAGGGGACCGATTTTATGCACAGCATAAAATCAGGGGTGGTTAAACGCCGCTTATTTTTATTTACATCACAAATCTTTCCGCCTGCGGTATTACCCATCATTAACCTGTGCGCTTCTGCACTTTCATTAAGGCAAAATGTTCAGCTCAGCTTCAGCTCTATGCAACCTGCCTCAACGTTGTTGATAAATGCCTGCAGGTTATCTTTATTTAGTTGGGTTTGTGCGTTGTTTCAGCGCTGATCATGTAAGTAACGTGGACGTTCAGACTTTGCCACTTACCATTACCAATGAACAATAACCAACCCTGCACCGCCGGAACCACCGGTGCCTATGCTTGCACCACCGCCTGCCCCCGGCGTGGCGCCGATTTTTCCGGGCGTACTTATTATGAGGCCTATAAGGGGGGCTCCTGTGACCGCATTGTAGGTCATTGTAATTCCTTTACCGCCCCTTTGACCAGGATAACTATCTCCTCCATTGCCTCCTTTAAAAATTCTACGGTATTCAGTAGGCCCGGACTGGGCATAAGAGATTTCAGAAAATTCCCCATCCTGCCCGGCAATAAATTGTAACAGACCGGGAATAATTGCGCCGGGTTCAGTTCCGTTGTAGGTTATACCTGAACCTTGCTGACCTATGCCATACGCTTTTGTTGGGGCGGCATTGGTAATAATTGTGGTAGATCCTCCTGCCACGGCCGTGGTGGTACCAATGCCGCCCCTGCCAACCCGTATGGTGATTGTTTCGCCTGCGGTAACATCCACTAACAAGCTTGCGAAGTTGCCACCGTCGCCACCTGCAAACCCGGTGGTGCCATTGCTGGTAGTGGTAGCTGCCGGGATGGGTGTTCCGGCATCGCCACCGGCCCAGGCTTCTATCCATATAGTAGAAATGCCCGCCGGAACAATCCAGCTACGTTCGGTGTAATCGATAGCGTTATTGTTGACCGCGCCCTGGAAGCCAACTGAATTTGGAAAGCGGGCATACAAGTCGGAGGCGGAAGCAACATTGGCCCAGCCGCTTCCGGTGCGATAGCTAAGTTTGTCGTTTGTGGTATTGTACAGCAATAGGCCTTCTGCCGGGCTGGTTACTGCTGCCGGGTTTACCCTTGGCAACAACAATCCTTTGTTAGTTGCCTTTACTTCCAACTGTGCCGAAGGGTGCGGAGTAGTGCCATCATTATTGATCGATACCTGCGCAGGTGCCTGCAGCCAGCCCAATAAGGAATAAGCGAGTAAAATGGATTTTATACAGGTAATCGTTTTTTTAAAGTATGATTTCATGGTAAGTGCTTTTGTTGTTAAGTTACAATTAAGCCATTAAAATAGATATTGCAGACACTTACCGTGTATTGCTAGGCCTTATGCTAATAAAAGACATAGCAAAAAACTTCACACTGAAAAATAAGAATGATGTTACACTCCAATTGACGAGAGGTAAAATTTGCCCTTGCCAGTTTTCGTAGCAACAATGCCGTTGCACGGTGCTGTTACTGATTTATCGCACAAATGTCAACTTAAAGAAATAGTAAAATGGCTAAAAAGTAGTGTGGATAAGGGTTTTAGAGGAAAAACGTTAACGGCTTTAAATGTTGGTCAAGCGACCAACAACGGCTTTAGATATTTATCAAGCGACCAACAATGGTTTTAGATGCGGTTGTAAAAACCAACATCTTACAAAAATTGCAATCAAAAAAATTACAGATCATCTTCTTCCAGCTTATCCTTCAACCAATTGTCCAGTTCTTCTTTTTCTTTCAATTTCTCCTTCAACCAATTATCCAGTTCCTCCTTTTCTTCAAACGTATCATTCAACCAACTTTCCGATTCACCATTTTCCTCCTCATCTTCATCCATATCATCATCCACTAAGTCAAGAAGTTCACCGGCAAACTCCATCACTATAATATGATCTAAGGGCATAAATGTTTCTTCGCCATCATTATCAGTTAAGTTGATAAATTGCCGGAACGCTACATCTCCTTCCAGTTCCAAATCAAAACCTGCAAGACAACCTGTCTCCAGCACAGCGTAGGTGAGTGGATTTTCATTGTAATGATCATCGGGCGCTACACCTTTATGATATAGTATTACCTGTGGCAAATATTCATCATCAATAACATGTAGCCTTATTTCGCCCTCGGAGTCCTTTATGTTTTCTAACGTTGTTTCCTTTTCCAACTGCTTGAAGTTGTCATAGTACGCACCAGGCTTTTGTTCATATAAACCAATATCAAACAAGAAAGATATCCTTGCCAGATGAGAAACATGGATCATTACCATCCTGTTCCTTACCGATTCAAACCATATAAACTGTAGCGCTTTACCATCAAACATACCATCGGATCGGTCTCCCAGTATTTGCATTACCCTTCGCCTGTTATCTCCATCCACAGGAAACAACAACACTTTACCATTAAGCAATTCTACCCGTATGGTATAACACAATAGTTGATCGTAATCAGAATTTTCCATTCTATATCAATTTATTTTTAAAATAAAATAACCGGACCGATTCGAAATCCAATTCCGAATTTGTCCAACTCTTTCATTGAAAATAATTGATTAAATGTAAATTATAATTTTCGCCTTTGATCGTATTCTTCACCAACAATCTTCTACGCCTGGTTGTGCGTTATAAAATTCCTCTAACTGTTCCCAGTTTCGTTAGGGGAGGCAAAAGAATAGCGGTATTCTTCCCTAAACTGGTATAGGCCTGAAGCAACGGGATTATAGTGGATTTAATCTAATTTCTGTTTAAATACAGTTGGATTTTGTCCTGCTGGACTCTCCACTATTCCTTATGTGCAAGTGCCAGGGGACCTCGCCATTCTTACGAAGCTAATACAAACACGCTTAGCTTAATTCTTCATAATGCACTGGTACAAAATCAACTAATTTGTTCTTCACATAAAACCGGGCACTGCTATGATCATAATCTTTCCAATGTTCCCCAGGTTTTCATTTTACAGTACACAATTCAAAAAAACCCATTATTCAAAAAGGTGCCCTAAATTGCTGCCCGGTAAAAAAACGTATAGCGATTTTTAAAACGGAATAAGTAACCAAATTATAGATATGGCATCAGGATTTTTTGCTTTGTTAGATGATATTTCGGCTTTGGTAAAAGTAAGCGCCGCCAGTTTAGATGATGTGCCTACGCAGATAGCAAAAACGACCGGCAAAGTTTCGGGTATTGTTATTGACGATACGGCGGTTACACCAAAGTATGTCGTGGGCCTCGATCCATCGCGGGAACTTTCTATTATTTACCAGATAGCCAAAAAATCACTGGTCAACAAACTACTTATTTTAAGTCCGGCAGCCTTGCTGCTTGGGTACTTTGCCCCCTGGGCAATTACGCCTATTTTAATGTTAGGGGGTGCTTATCTATGTTTCGAAGGGTACGAAAAGGTACATTCTATGTTTAGTAAGAAACACCATGTAGCCGTTGAAAGTGCGGAGGTAATAGAAATTACGCCAGAGGAATTGGAAAAGGAACGGGTTGCCGGTGCCGTTCGCACCGATATTATTTTATCGGCAGAAATTATGGCTATAGCTTATAGCCAGGTAACCGGCCAGGCGATAGTAAACCAAATTATAGTGATGTTAGCTGTAGCTGTTTTTATTACAGTGGCAGTGTATGGCTTTGTAGGTCTGATTGTTAAAGCCGACGATTTGGGTGTACACCTGGCACAAGATAAATACAACACTGTTACGCAAAAATTAGGTCGTGGTATGGTGAGGTTTATGCCGCACTTCCTCACTATCCTGGGCTATGTAGGTACGGCCGCTATGCTTTGGGTAGGTGCCGAAATTATTGCCCACGGCATTCCATTTACCGCTCATTTACTGCACGATTTAGAAGTTGCTTTAGCTGAAATGCCGGCATTGGCCTGGTTTGCCAAAGTGCTTGCCAGTGCAGTTGGTGGACTTATTGTAGGTTTTGTTGTTGAAAGAATTGTGGTGCTTGTGAAGAAGGTCTTCCCCAGCTCTCCATAGTGTTCCGCAGAACAACTACGAAGGCAAATAAAAACCCGGCCTGCGTCTGGTATTTGAAAACCTACGGTGGATTTACTTTAACCTCAACTTCCTGAAGAATAGAAGTACTCCTCTGCATCTTTTTATCTTAAAGCAGATACCGGGTGGTCTTTCTTAACACAATACAATGCATGAAATATTTGTTGTTGAAGAACAGTCGAGTAGGCAAGGGCATTTCAGCCCAAGCCCCTCACAGAACCGTGCTTGAGACTCTCACCTCACACAGCCTTCCCCGCCGTATGCGGGGGCTCTTCTCTTTCAGTGTAAGAAGAATTTTACACTTCATTGAACTAAACTTGATCGTCCGCAGATTTCTCCATGTTGTCTTTCTTAGTACAAACGAATGAGCTGAACCCTTCGCTCCATTCTCATTACAGTCCCGATAGCTATTGGGATCATCACTACTATGGCTTCGTCCGACGCTTCCTGTTGCATCTCCTGCCTTGGGCAAGATTGAGTTGCAGTATGAACTGTAAAATATTTATTGAACAGTCACTTCTAAGAAAACTTCCTGCAAAGCATATTAGCACATCAACAGGTAAGCCTCTTACAGCCTGCCCCGACCATTTCGGGGTTTCGTATAAAAGCCTCCCGAAGGGTCGCATGTGCGTCAACTAAAGGATTTTTTTTTGGACAAACAGGAGTAATTCTATTGGACATCGTTTCCGCGAACGGGACAGGTTGTGTCCTCCCTTGTACCGCATCTTTTCATAGCAGCTTTGTTCACAAAAATTTACTGTCCCTTCACTCCAAAAATAACCACAGAAAAAACAAGAGCATTTCACAGAGAACACAAAGATTAACTTCGGTTTCTCTCTGTGCTTCTATCTCCGTGATCTCTGTGGTTACTGCTTTTAGGTTGATTTATTAGAAACTCACATAGTTCATTATCACTCCTTCAACCTCAACATCGGGAACAATCTCTTCTTCTCTTCTTCATTGGGCTGAGCGCCATATTCGCATATTTCAAAAGCTTCAGCATGTTGCACAAGTGCTGCTCTTTCGTTACCGTACCACTTTTGCAACGATGTTCTTACATCCGGTGTAATGTTAACTCCCCTAAATTCCGCAAGCCATTTCTCCCGCCCTGCTTTATCAGCAGGAACCTGTTGCAGGTATCCGCCAATCCATGGCAACCATTCATACATTTGGGAAGTATGTGCATCCATTGCATGCATCTTTTGTGTATATACATTGGTGATATCAATTGCAATGTCGGGACGAAACGGATTGGGTCGTTGAAATCCATCCTGGAAATATAAGAAGACCGGATTTTTTGTCAAGGCAGGTACTTCGGAGGCTACATTGGGCACAGCAACCATATAAGCAGCATCCTGTACAAGCACACCTGTATACCTGTGATCAGGGTGATAATCGTTTGGCCTTGGAGCGATTACTACATCTGCATTCCATTCCCTTATCTTTTTAATTATTTGCAACCGCACTTCTAAGGTTGGCAATAATTGGCCATCGTGGTTGTCAAGCACATCGTACTCAACACCAAACCGCCTGCCTGCTTCCTTAGCTTCGGCCAGCCTGCGTTTGGCAAGCGGAACGCCAACCATTGTTTGATGCCCGGCATCGCCGTTTGTTACTGATACAAATTTTACAACATAGCCCATCTTTGCAAACAATATAGCTGTACCTCCGGCATCCTGGTCGCAATCATCGGGGTGAGCCCCTATCATGATAACGCGAACTTTGCTCTTATCCTGTGCATTCATGGGTTTTATGTTTAAGGCAATTAAAATAGTACTGGCAAACAAATACCTGCAAATCGTTTTCATATAAAGATTTTAATGAAGATAAAATATTGTAAGAATTATTACTCAGATAAAATATAGGGACGAATTTAAATTGTTACTTTTTATTTTTGCAACTGGTTTAATACCTCCTCGTCATTTCGCCTTTACAGATGTTCCCCCAGCGCTAACACGGTGTTCCGCCTTTGCAGGTGTTCTTTACCTGCAAACCACTTCGCACAAAGCACTCCTGTATAAATAAAAGGTTTTTCGCCTTTGCAAGGGTGTTCCCGCAGTGCTACCGCTGCGCGGTGTTGCTACCGCCTGCTCTCCGTAGTGTTCCGCAGTACAACTTCGGAGGCAAATGAGAACCCAGACTGTTTCTGGTATTTGAAAAACCAATGTTGGGTTAACAATAAACAAATTTTAGCAGTAGTAATAATTAAACCTTACCTATTCCCGGGCTTTTTCATTTCGCGGCGGCGCATTGGCATAACATCAATTATTGAAAACAGCTCTTCCGTTTGCAACAGTTGGTTTGTACGGTGTTTTTCAAACCCATCCTTTCCAATAAGTATAACCGTTAACAATTCATTGTCGGCTTTATACTTTTTAAACAGGGGACTTCCTTTTTCTACAACTTTTATGGTGAGATCTCTTTCTTTAATACCTGCAGAGTCCTTATGCAATATGTTAAGCTGCTGTTGAACTAAAGGTAGGCTTGCTTCATTTTTAAAAATCAGCAAAAGCCGGTGTTCAGCAAACTGCCCCATGGTATTTGTTGTTAGTAATAACCCTGCCATAATCATAATCCATTTCATTGTAAAAGTTTAATTGATTACTGTCTACACAACAATACGCATGCTTTATAACTTTCATTCCTCAATAATTTCCTGAACCCGACCTACCTGGCCATCTTGAAAACGCACCTATAAACCATTATAGTGAGTAGGTGAATGAACTGTTGAGTATATCCTTAACAATGCCTTCGGTAAGTGTGCCACTGCGCTGGTCTTTTTTCATTGTAATATTGACCAGCATAACAGGTTTAATATTGACCCTTATTTTTCCGGTCATGTTTGCTTTTGTGTAAATTTAGTGTAGTCAGGTTTATCGAAACTGAGGGAGCGCAATTTAGTTTCTTCGTGCCATTGCAGGGTGTGTCAAGAATCAAAGAAACGGATTGTTATTTGAATGCTGAATAAAAGAGGGTCTCTACCTGTAGAGACCGCAAAGGCTGTGCAGACAGCGTATGCAAACCATTCCGCTGAGAAGGCGCATTGGCGTCAACTTAATGGTTTTTTTTGGGACTAACAGGAGAATCTTTATTGATCATCGTCCCCGCCGCGGCGGGGCACCCTTGTACCGCATCTTTTTATGGCCGCCTTTTCCGCACAATTTACCGTATATCGGTATCTATCAATTCTTAAGTAATCTTTTCGTTTCAAACCATTGCCTGGTAAGGGTTATAGCTAAATTGCAGAAGTCTTAAGTTGACGCCAATTTGAGAGGGCGGGACCGGCTCTGAAGGTGCTGCAATCAAAAGCTGTGGTGCTGAACGTTCAGGTAAGGGTGCTGTACAAACAGTATCAGATATTTGTAAAGAAGCTGAACATCATTGAACCGCTGATGAAGTATCGAAACGGCTCGTCGTCTTGCAAAAGCTAAAGTCCCCGTTCTTCCCTAATGTTCGCTGCCAAATAAAGAAGGTTTTGTTTAAGAAATAACTACAAAGAAATATTAGAGAAATTTAGAGTAAAAGCGAGTGATCGTTCATATCAAATATGGGAACAAAATGTATTAAGTGTTTCATTATGGAATCAAGCTGAATTTAAACAGAAAATTAGATTATATCCACAACAATCGCGTTGTTGCAGGTCTCTGCCAGTTTCCAGAAGAATACCGCTATTCTTCAGCATCATTTTAAGAAACGGGGAAAGTGAATGGAATTTTATAACACATAACCAGGCTTAGAAAATTGTTGGTGAAGAACAGTCGAGTAGGCAAGGGCATTTCAGCCCGAGCCGCTCCAAGAACCGTACGTGAAAGTCTCCCTTCATACGGCTCGTATTATCCAATCAAGCTTTTACTCCAATCTTCCAATGATAAAACAGT
>JBBRCW010000245.1:0-10654 GCA_038204535.1 Chitinophagales bacterium
CCATACCTGGGCTATGCTGATCAATTTGATAATTTATTGATTGCCGGAGGACATGCTATGAGCGGTTTGAGCTTGGGCCCTGCCCGTGGTAAAGTGATGGCTGACCTGGCCAATCATAAAAAAGTTGAAGTTGATATAAAAGCATTCCATCCCGCCCGGTTTTCTAAATAATAGTGTGCTATTTTTAAGGTGCCAGGTTTACTCATTGTAGCTTATTATTTGTTGAAGTGTGGTTTCAATCTCCTTGTTTTTGCGCCTGCCAATGACACATTACTCTTATTGATTTATTGTTCACCCTAATTAAACGTACAGGCTGTTTTTCACGCAAAGACGCAAAGTAAAAGCCACGCAAAGGACGCAAAGGAAAATCTTCGAACCATACAAATAAATAGACTTATACATCGTTGCGTGAAGCTCTTGGCGGCTTTGCGTGAAAACATGCCGACTTAAATATCCATTCAAAAAAGTTAAGGATTTTTACGAACGGCCTTATTTATAACCCTTAATAAAAACGAAGATTTTGAATTAATAAGCGATTTTATTAAAAAGAGAACTTTGAAATTAGAGGCTTTATGCTGTGTCATTTTCAAAGAACTTTTTTGGGAACGCAAAAATTAATTGCAATGACGAACATTTATTACCTGCGACAGTTTGAAATGCACCCCAAACCTTTTTTGAATGGATGGTATTTCCAATTAATTACTATCTTATGCACCCATATGAAAACGATAGTCCAAATTTCGCTCGACCTCACCAATATTGATGAAGCGCTGGAAACCGCTGCAATGGCACTTCGTGCAGGTGTTGACTGGCTTGAGGCCGGAACACCACTCATTCTTGCCGAGGGATTACATGGCGTTCGAAAATTAAGAGAAGCTTTTCCAAACATCCCCATAGTTGCCGATCTAAAAACCATGGATGGAGGTTATCTGGAAGCTGAAATGATGGCTAAAGCCGGTGCAACCCACGTGGTGGTAATGGCAAGGGCACATGAAGAAACTATAAAATGCGTTGTGCAGGCCGGCCAGGATTTTGGTATAGAAGTTATGGGCGATAACCTGGGATGCGAAAATATGGTGGAGGCCGCAAAATGGCTGGAAGATTTGGGGTGTGATTATGTGATCCATCATATCGGGTACGATGAACGCCGGGGGATTGCTGCAAGAGGTGAGCGAATGCCGAGCCCGCTCGATCAGTTACGCGAGGTGGTGAATGCTGTAAAAATTCCTGTGCAGGCAGTGGGTGGCCTTAGTTTAGAACAAGCCATTCAATGCCCGTCTTATGGAGCGCCGCTGGTAGTGCTGGGCGCTCCACTCACTATTGATAGTGATAGTTTTAAAACTGCCGGCGGCGATTTGGAAAGTTCCCTGCGTATCATTTGCGAAAAAATTCATTCTTTTAATGGTGTTTAAATTGTTTTCATCCATATGAAATCAGCGTCTGTTGTAAATTATGCCCCGGAAAAAGGTTCCGTGGAGATCCGCGAAATGGAGCAGCCGGCAATAGGTGATGATGACGTATTGCTCGAAGTTGCCAATGTAGGCGTATGCGGCAGCGACCTGCATCAGTGGACAGCCAGTCACAGTTGGCCGGTAAATTACCCCGTAATATTGGGTCATGAGTTTGGAGGGGTAATTGTTGAAACCGGCAAGCAGGTAAAGGGCTGGAAAGAAGGTGACCGCGTAGTAAGCGAAACTGCAGCCGTAATAGACGCGAATAATCCCATGTCGCGTATAGGCCTTTATAACCTGGACCCCACCCGCAAAGGCTTTGGTTATGGCGTAAACGGCGCCATGACCCGCTTTGTAAAGGTGCCTGCCCGTTGTTTACATTATGTACCCGACCAGCTACCTTTTGAGCAGGCCTGCCTTACAGAGCCATGCTGTGTGGCCTATAGCGCTGTTGTTGAAAATACCCGGATTAAACCGGGTGATCGTGTAATCGTTTTGGGGCCGGGAACCATTGGCATTTTATGTGCGGCCATGGCCAGGCTTTGCGGCGCCCAGGTTGCCATTGTGGGGCTTGAAGCAGATAAACACCGTTTGGATATTGCTAAAGTATACGGCTGTGATAGCATTATTGGAGATGCGATGGACTGGGCAAGGGAACGCGACGGACTGGGCGCAGATTGCGTAATTGATGCTGCCGGTTCTAGTATGACCTTACAAATTGCCCTGCAGCTGGTTCGGCCCAACGGAAAAATAGCAAAGGTGGGCTGGGGGCCTCAACCATTAGGTTTTAACCTGGATCCGCTGGTGCAAAAAAACATTACCCTTCAGGGAAGTTTTAGCCACAATTGGCCTATGTGGGAACGGGTGCTGGCCCTGCTTGCAAGCGGGCAATTGAATGTACAACCAATTATTGGTGGCGTGTGGCCCCTTACCGAATGGCATACTGCCTTTGAAAAAATGCATAAGGGTGAGGTAATTAAAAGTGTGCTCCGGCCGGTTTAACCTGTAGTTTAGTTTTTAGCCAGCTTTTTCTTTTTGATCGACATCGTTACCACTTTGGCGAGGCTCACTTGTACAGAAATTCCTTTATTGTTCAATCAAAATACTTTTAAAAATTTACGATGCGTTTACAAAACAAAGTGATCATTGTTACGGGCAGTTGTACAGGAATTGGCAAAGCCATTGCCATCCGTTGTGTAGCCGAAGGAGCCAGTGTTGTAATACATGGCCTGGAGCGTGACCTGGGCGAAGAAGTTATGAAGCAAATACCAGGCGATAAAGCCGTTATGCACATTGAAGATATTACCAATGAAGGCGCACCGGATCGCCTCGTAGAATTAGCCCTAAATTCATTTGGAAAACTGGATGGTATTGTAAACAATGCCGCCATGGTGGCTTCATCCAATTTGCATAACACAGACCTTGATTTTCTCCGGAGAATATTAGAAGTAAATACCATTGCTCCGTTTGCATTAATAAAAGCTGCCTTGCCCCATTTAAGTAAAGCGCACGGTTGTGTATTAAATATTGGTTCAGTAAATGCCTGGAGCGGCGAACCTGATCTTTTTGCTTACAGTGTTACCAAAGGCGCACTAATGACCATGACCCGAAACCTGGGCGATACCTTGCATCGTGAAAACGGTGTAAGGGTAAACCAAATTAACCCAGGTTGGGTTTTAACCGAGAATGAAATTTTACGGAAACGTTCCCACGGCCTTAACGATGATTGGTATAAAGATATTCCCGAAGTGTATGCACCTGCAGGCCGGATTTTAGCACCTGCAGAAATTGCTGCTGCTGCAGTTTATTGGCTGGCAGATGATTGTGGCCCTGTAAGCGGGCAGGTGGTCGATTTAGAACAGTATCCGTTTATAGGAAGAAATCCACCAAAAAATGCCAGTACAATTAATTAATTCATACGCAGCGAAAGCCGTCATTACCCCATTTTTCAACTACATACTTTATACAATATGCCTAAACTAGCGGTTTTTCCAAAAGCCTTTATGAATGCGCTTTGTAAAGATGGAACCATGACGGTTTCGGAGTGGATAAAGCTGGCAGTTAAGCTGGATATAGAAGGCCTTGAATGGTATGCCGGATTTTTAGAAATGGCCGATGAAGCCAATTGGAAACGTTTTCGCCAGGTAGTGGAATCTTACGGAAAAACAATTCCGATGATGTGCTGTTCACCGGATTTTACACATCCCGATCCAAAGTTTCGTGCAACGGAAATTGCAAAACAAAAACATTGGATCGATATGACTTCTGCGCTGGGCGGATCTTATTGCCGGGTTTTGTCCGGTCAAAAAAGGCCCGAACTATCTATTGAAGAAGGTGTTGACCTGGCTGCTTTATCTATACAGGCATGCTTACCTTATGCACAGGATAATGGCATCACCCTTATTCTCGAAAATCATTATAAAGATGACTTTTGGGAATTCCCCGAATTCGCGCAAAAAATGGAAGTGTTTTGTAAGCTGGTCAATCAAATCGACCATCCCAATTTTGGGGTGAATTATGATCCAAGCAACACGTACCTGGCAGGCGAAGATCCCATAGAACTTTTAAAAAAGGTTTCGCACAGGGTAGTTACCATGCATGCCAGTGATCGCTATTTAAAAGAAGGCACAATAGAAGATCTGCGCAAAGAAGAAGGTGGTGCCATTGGCTACGCCAAGCGCTTAAGTCATGGCGAAATAGGAAAGGGATTAAATGATTATGATGCTATATTTACAGAGCTAAAACGCGTAGGATTCAATGGATGGATCAGTGTAGAAGATGGTGTGGACGGAATGGACCAGTTAGAGCGGAGTGTTTCATTTCTCCGAAAAAAAATGGCTGAATACTGGCGTGTTTAATGCAATGCTCAATTTTATTTTCAATAATCACCCTTTAAATAATAAAACAAACAACGATGCCAGAAGAAAAAATTACGCCTCCCGGAGATAACTCCCGCCGGAGTTTTATTAAAAATACGGCCTTAGGCGCTGCGGGATTTATGATTGTACCCCGCCATGTTTTAGGCCGTGGTTTTGTTGCTCCCAGCGACCGCTTAACAATTGCAGGTGTAGGTGTTGGCGGTAAAGGCCAATCCGATATCGATCGTTTTTTCAAATCCGGCAAAGCTGATATTGGCTACCTCTGCGATGTGGACGACCGGCGTGCTGCTGAAACAATTAAAGCTTTTCCCAAAGCCAAATATTATAAAGACTGGCGTGAGATGTTTGATAAAGAAGGGAAAAATTTTGATGCGGTTTCTGTTTCCACACCCGATCATACCCATGCCGTGGTTGCAATGGCTGCCATGAAACGGGGCAAGCACGTGTATGTTCAAAAACCAATGACACACGATATTTACGAAGCCCGTAAATTAACCGAGGCTGCCGAAAAATATAAAGTGGTAACTCAAATGGGAAACCAGGGCGCTTCGGGCGATGGTGTGCGCCAGTTACGCGAGTGGTACGATGCCGGTATTATTGGCGATGTAAGCAAGGTTTATATTTTCACCAACCGCCCCATCTGGCCGCAGGGCGTTGAGTGGCCTGCAGATAAACCGCCGGTACCCAAAGGCCTCGATTGGGATCTGTGGCTGGGTACGGCACCGTATGTTGATTATGTTGACAAACTTATTCCCGCAAGCTGGCGCGGATGGGCCGACTATGGAACGGGCGCTTTGGGTGATTTAGGTTGCCATTTAATGGAAGCGCCCTTTAGTGTTTTAGGAATCAAATATGCAACGGATTGCCAGGCTTCCGTAACAAGTGTGTTTACAGATTGGAGTAAAAGAGGTTATTTCCCCAAAAGCTTCCCGCCTTCAAGCCATGCTACCTTAACCTTTTCGAAAGGCACCAAAACCAAAGGGCCTGTTACATTGCACTGGATGGATGGCGGCATTAAGCCGGAAAGACCGGAAGAACTTGGCCCTAATGAAGTTTTTGGCGATGGCAACAGTGGAATATTATTTATTGGCACCAAGGGCAAAATGATGGCCAGCGAATATGCCGCCAACCCTCGTTTATTACCACTTTCGCGTAACCAGGAAGTTAAAGTAAAACAAACCTATGCCCGTGTTCCGGGTAGTGCCGACGGGCATTATGCGCAATGGGTTGAAGGTGCTATTGCAGGGTATGGAAATAAAGAACTGAGCGCTCCGTTTAATCTTGCAGGTCCGTTAACCGAGGCCATATTGATGGCAAACCTGGCAATACGTGCCGCCGATACACCTAAACCGAGGGCCAATGGAAGAGGCATGGAGTACCCCGGCAGCAATATGAAACTTTTATGGGATGCAGTTGCCATGCGTGTAACCAATCTTGAAGAAGTAAATCAATACGTAAAACGCGATTACCGCGCGGGGTGGAGTTTGGATATGTAAATCTTATTATTACTTTATAAAATCTTACAAGTGTTATGCTGATAGCATTTGTAAGATTTTTTTTTTGCGCCGGCTTTATACTTTCAATGATACATCGTTGTGGTTTCCCCGTCAGACTTGCGGGGTCACTCTTTTATACGGCAGCTTTGCATGTCATCGTTTTCATATGGTTGTTAATAACCATTCAGGTAAACTTATGTTCTTAGCTTTTTTGAAGGCCTCGCAAAGGCGCCGCTCCTTATATCTTTTTGTGTGGAATTTTCTTTTGTAACTGTTTATATATCTCTTAGGTTCGTTAAAAGTTCCCTCTATTTAATTCCGGTATCCTGATTTACACCACCTCTCCCTCCGAAAAAAAGTCAACTTATATCTCGTTGACTTTCTTTCGCCAGTTTTATTAAAAATCTTTTTTTCAACCAAGTCGTTTAAATCTCTTGTAGCGGTGGCCCGGGACGTACCGGTGATCCGAATATATTTTTCTGCATTTAATCCATAAGGGAAGCTATCCGGACCCTCACGTAGCATCCGATCAATGGCTGTTTTTTGCCGCTCATTCAGCAGATTTTCTACTTTCTGGTAAAATTTAGCTTTCTTAACCACAAAGCTTGCCAGCTTACGAGAGTAATCAACGGCCTCTAATATCACTCGAGAAAAATACGTCTGCCAAGATGTTAGTTCAATTGTTTGGTTGTTCTTCTGAAGCGCCTCGTAATAGGCTTTTTTATCTTTCTGAATTATATAAGAAAGCGCCAGCAGTAAGGGTTGCCGTAAAGTCTGGCATATAGCTTTTAAGATTAGTGCCCGGCCAATTCTACCATTCCCATCTTCAAAGGGATGAATACAAACAAAGTAAAAATGGGCTATTCCTGCACGGGCTATAGCTGAAATCGGCTTTTTTCCTTTTGGACTGGTATCATTGAACCATGCTATAAACTTTTCCATCTCCATAGGTACTTGCTCCGAAGGAGGAGCTTCATAATGCACTTTTGGCTTGTGCAATGCGCCGGACACTATTTGCATAGCATCGGCATGTGTCCTATACTGTCCAACATCATTGATGAAACGGTTTTCCCCCATTAATTTTTTGTGCCAATCAAATAACGTTTCATGTGTCAAAGGCTGATCAAATGTGTCGTAAAGACCGGTCATCATATCAGCAATACCCTGTTCAGCCCGTTTGAATTTATTGGGGTTCACAGCCAAACCAAAGTTGCGCCGGATTGAGGATTGTAAGCTTTCCCGATCCAGTCGCTCACCTTCTATCTCAGAAGTTTTAAAGGCTTCCTCGCTCAATGAGTTGATTTTTATTTCGGTTTGCTCCTCAGTAGAAATATGATCCAATAATCCCTTTAGGTGGCCTGTGCCTTGTAATAATTGGTCTTCGGCCTCTCTGATTAAAGAAGCCTTATAGGTAAAGTTGCGTACCCGTGAACGGTGTGGAAGAAGTTTCAAACTATATCGCCGCCCTAAATCACGGTCTTGCCCGTATGAAAAAGGGCTTTCCGCTCTCAACGCGTTTAATCCGCGGGATGCATAAAAGCCTGCTGCGGGGTTAACTTGGCGCAAACAAAGCGTTTGGTGAATTCCGTCGGTCGCAAAACTGGATTGGCGGCATACGCCTTTCCATTTTGATCATTTTTAAAGTAAGTATCTATTTTTATCTTCCAAGCTTCCTTTTCAATATTTCGTAAAGCTCAGCATGCTTTGCTGGGTTTTGGTTTTTTAGCTTTTGCAGGTTTTGAATCTTCCATTTTATTGAGGGAAACTCCGAAAAGTTAATCCTGCTCCAATCGGGTTTTAAGTTTTTAAAAGCCAATAAAAATTCTCTATCAACGTCCGTTAGACTTCCATGAATGATTTGAACAAGTTTTTCCCTTGTTTGCTCAAAGTCCTCATAAGTGAATGCTTCCGATGTCATACCCTCGAATTGATTGGTAAGCACAGACCTCTGATCTTGAAAAATAGGTCGTAAAACTTCATTGATAGGCCTATCGCTTCCTAATAAACAAAAAAGAAACCCATCTTTAATCTCAGTGTTAAATCCCTCATTCTCTTAAAGGTATTTCACATCAAATATATCCCTCGGATGTTGCCTGTCTAATGCCGCACATATTTTTCCTCCATAAAGCAATCCCAAGGAAACCACCGGCATAGAACAGAAGACTTCAAATTCTTCCTGGGCTTTGTTGCATAATGTAAGTTCCTGACTCTCTTTATATATTCCTCTTTTAGTAAGATTTACTTCAAGTTTGATACTGGCTTTTTGATTTGAAATCTGAAGCTTCGCCGTCTCGAGCTTATGCTCAACGAAAGTTCCTCGAAGAACAGCTTCAATGTTTGATTTGATACGCGCCAAAGCACTATTGATATTTTTAATTGACGTTTCCCGATCCTCAAGAAGGATGTAAGTCAGGTCAATATCAACTGATATTCGAGGCATGTCTCGAATGAATAGATTGATAGCTGTTCCGCCGTGAAGTGCAAAACATTTTTCTTTTGCTACTTCTGGCAATACATCCAGGAGCAACTTCACCTGATTTTTATAGTTCTTGCTTGTCATTATGCTCTAACTCTTTTGAAACGGTAATTTGATATCGAGGTATATAAACGCCATTTTTAATGATACTTCTCTTACCTTTTCCTAAATCAATCTCTTCCAATTTTAGGTATTTGAGCCAGCCATGATTGACCTTTTCCGCTAAATACAAAAACAACCGTTTGACTTTGATTGAGGTGCATTGCTCCAAGAGCTCTTGAACAAGATTTGGACGAAGGTTGTTGAGACCTTCCATCAATTCAAAGCATTCAGTCAAACTTTGTTCGCTGGGAACCAGGTACAGGCATTCCAGCATAGCCCTGGCGGGACTGGATATTTTTATGGAGAAGTTCCTGACCTCTAACTTCGATAAACCCAAATGGGCAGGAAGAAAGCTGGATGTGCGATAAATGATTTCTGGGCCCCAGTTGTGGGTTTTGAACCAGCCTGGCAGCGTTGCTTTAGGTTCGCCGAATATGAATACCTTACTTAATCCTAGATCGAGGTAATGTGACTTGCCTTGTAAGGAAAGAGCCGTTTTACCTCCAGGATGTAGTTGGTACTTAACCTGATTCTGGAGCGCATATATTGCGCCTTCATAACCCACATCATCCCCGACTCTTATCATAGCGCCGGTACCGATTGACTTAAGCCAGTTACTTTTTTTATATCGTTTTTGAAGATCGAGGCTGTATCCCTGATCAACCAGCCAACTACTCAGAAATATTACTCCGGATGGCTGCGAAAGTAAAAGCTGGTTTATTTTGGATGGTTTTTCGTTACTCATAGTACCAAAGTACCATTTATTTTAAACTTTGAATACGAAAAGTTTATATTTATTTATATTTCGGTACTATAAGTACCTAAAAAAAGATAAAATTAAACTGCTATAGTTTATACCCAGGGCGTATTCCCACTTTCTAAATACGAGCTATATGGGATCATTCACTTGTAATAAGGATCATCAAACGCATGATCCCGTTTTACGGAGATAATGCCATCTATTTTGATATTATCCGCCAGCCAGTCATAATACTTTTTCCGGGATTCAACGCTTCCAGCATTTGTGTTCCTGGGATTTTCGTTGACATTTCTATCGACTGGTAGCTTGATATAAATATCGATATTTTCTGAAAAGCGATCAATAATTTTATATCCTTTTGATAAGGAAGTTCCGCCTTTTAAGATGAAGTCGAAACCCTGCTGTTGCAGCCCACAGAGAATATGCATGATCCAATAATCTTTTTCAATCAAGCCTGCCAGAATTCCGGTCTCTTCTTCAAGAATGCGAAGCAGTTCATTAAAATCTTTATGGTTATGAAGATAACTAGTGGGTATGATTTTAAAGTTCAGCCTGATTTAAAAACGGCATAAAGACTTTTTTTGTCTTTTCATTCCCGTATTCCAAAACCGATTGCGCCAATTTTTCGGAATTCATGGTCTGAACTTTAGAAGCTAATTTTTCTAGTACTGCCTGTTTATCCTCTGCGAGGGCATCAAGATTATTGACCAGGTCAACCAATAAAAATTCGGGGGGCCGCACGGTGCGTTAGCGCCGATGTAACCTCGGCCGCTTTCTGAAAGAATAGCTACTTGTAATTAATATTGGTTGGCCTATCGATGTTAGTACTAAACAGAAAATTATTTATCAATGAAACAGACTGAGCCGTCATGCTGAATTACCGACCAAAGGTGCATTGAAAAGAATGGTTATGGCGCAAGTAGTCGTGAAAATGTTGTTGTCCGACTTCTCATGTCATTCCGACGAAGGAGGAATCCCTCCCAGAACAACAACGGATCCCTCGTCCCTCGGGATGACATAGGGTTTGTCATTCCGACTTCTCATGTCATTCCGACGAAGGAGGAATCCCTCCCAGAATAACAACGGATCCCTCGTCTCTCGGGATGACAAAAGGCTTGTTGTTCCGAAACAGGTTGTCCTCCCGGAACGGGCTGTCATTCCG
The DNA here is from genome assembly GCA_038204535.1 of Chitinophagales bacterium. Classification (GTDB taxonomy): domain Bacteria; phylum Bacteroidota; class Bacteroidia; order Chitinophagales; family Chitinophagaceae; genus Segetibacter. The sequence continues at coordinate 10,327 of JBBRCW010000245.1, forward strand.
ATCCCGATTTTGATCGGGAAGGAATCCCTCCCAAACAACAACGGATCCCTCGTGCCTCGGGTGACGTAGGGATTGTCGGATGAAGGAGGAATCCCTCCCAAACAACAAAGGATCCCTCGTGCCTCGGGATGACATTGGGCTTGTCATTTCGACTTCTCATGTCATTCCGATCCCGATTTTGATCGGGAAGGAATCCCTCCAAAACAACAACGGATCCCTCGTGCCTCGGGTGACGTAGGGATTGTCGGATGAAGGAGGAATCCCTCCCAAACAACAAAGGATCCCTCGTGCCTCGGGATGACATTGGGCTTGTCATTTCGACTTCTCA
>JBBRCW010000246.1:0-10581 GCA_038204535.1 Chitinophagales bacterium
GCCTACACCGCTGGCACGGCTCTAAACAGCGGCAATAGAGTTACCATTGAGGTAAATGTAACTACAGCAGGTACTTATGTAATAACCACCCCGCAAACCAATGGTATGACCTTTCTTGCAAATGGCGCCTTTGCATCAACAGGTGTTCAATCAGTCATTTTGCAGGGAGTTGGTACTCCCACTGCCGCAGGGGCAACTGCAGTACCGGTAAGTGCCGGTGGAACCAGTTGTGCATTTACGGTGAATGTGGTACAGGGGAATATTAACCAGGCCGATTCGGCGTGGCAATTTACTCAGGGAACCAAAGTTTTTCATGGCACATTGGATTCAATAGCGTTTAGTAAACCAACCGGTTCGCCGTTTTTTGTTTTACAGTTAATCGGATTTTCGTACGATACCGGTGACAGCGCCATTGTGCTGGCTATTGCTATGCCGGGCACTACCATACAGTCGGGCACTTATAATACCTCCACGCTGGCTGGCTTTGCCTTCCAGGACATCACTACTAACCCTAATCAGATAATTTACGAGGCAAATCCATTGATCATAACACCAGTGGTGAATATTGATTTTGTTTTAAATTACGACGCAACTACAAAAATTGCACAGGGCACGTTTACTGGAACTGCTAAAAATGCTGCAGGGGCTTCGGTACCCATTACCGTCGGAAAGTTTAAAGCGGTCGTACCTTAAAATCGTCGGATTAATGTAATCTAAATAACAGAAGCCACCGGTTTACACCTGGTGGCTTTTTTTCGTTTTACAATAAGTTTGGTTTGTTTAATTATTCAGTAATTGATCAAGCCTGTAAAGTAAAGAAGCCTTCTGTAAGCGGCCCAATTACAAATATGGTGTCGGCACCTCAAGCCACTGATAAATAAAGTCCATATTCTATTCCCGCTCTTTACATACATGATTGCTGGCTGCGATTTACCCATTGGCCGGGCCTATGGCAATGCAAAAAACGCCCAATCATTTGACTCAGGATTGAATTAAGGGACTGTCTGATCGGCAAAGGCTTTGGCGCTGCGATACCATGAGATGCTAACTTCAAATAAGCAGATGCATCAATGCTCGTTTTCATCACCAGTTTAAAATCTGTTGACCTAACCGAAAGGAGAGAATTTATTGAATTTGCACATTATCATCGATGGTTGCATTGGTTTCAACCGTAATGTGTTTTACAGGCTCTTCTTTTTTAAAGAATTTGTTTTGAAAAAGCAGTATGGTGATGACGCCAATTGATATCGAAGCATCGGCAACGTTAAAAACCGGCCGGAAAAATTCAAAATCATCGCCGCCCCAAACCGGAACCCATGCGGGAAAATGCGTATTGGTGATTAGGGGAAAATAAAGCATATCTACCACCTTGCCATGTAAGAAGCCGGCATAACCTTTTCCAACGGGAACCAGCTTTGCAACATTTTGCATGTACGGGTCACTGTCCTGAAAGATCAAACCGTAAAACATGCTGTCTATCAGGTTGCCGAGAGCGCCGGCAAATATGAGGGCACTGCATATAATAAAACCCGGGTGATGTTTCTTTTTTATAAAATCGCGGATGATAAAAACACCGGCTATTACTGCTACCAGCCTAAATAAAGTCAGCGCGATCTTTCCCCACTCTCCACCCATTTTCCATCCCCAGGCCATGCCTTCATTTTCAACAAAATGCAGTTTGAACCAATTGAGACCTGCCACTTTTATTTCCTCACCCAGGTAATAATTCGTTTTGATGTAAAATTTAATGAACTGATCAACGAAAAGAATAACAAAAATTATCAATACAATGGTCCTCGACTTCACTACGCAAAAAATTTAAGCCGCAAAGATAGGGAAACGGGTTACAGGAAGTTTAGGCGGCCTATGTTAAACATAACTTCAAAATTATCTATAAGGCTACAAGCAATATCTTTAAAAAAGTCGATTAAAACCGCACTATTCTTCGAAGTAAATTCGTTTCACCCTTTGGCTAATTCCCGTTAAAACTTCATAAGCAATTGTTTGGCTCCATTGCGCCAGTTGGGTTACGGGCAGGTTTTTGCCAAAAATTTCTACTTCATCGCCCTCTTGAATATCCTTCATTCCGGTTATATCAATCATGATCATATCCATACAAACGTTTCCCGAAACAGGCGCCAGCCGGCCTTTCACCCAAACTTTGCCAACGCCATTGCCCAGGTTTCGGTTATAACCGTCTGCATATCCAATACGTATGGTAGCAATGGTAGAGTCTGTTTTTAAAATGGTATTTCGGCTATAGCCCACGCTGTCCCCGGCCCTCACCCTTCTAATTTGTGCTATGGTTGATTTTAATGTTAATACGGTTTGCAAGCCAACCTGGTTTTGGGCGGCGCTGTCTACACCATATAAGCCAATGCCAAGCCGAACCATATTGTATTGTAAACTGGGGTGCCTGAATATAGCCGCCGTATTAGACAGGTGTTTAATAAATGAATAGCCGATGGCAGTTTCAATTTTTTTACAGCAATCTTCAAAAAGCATTGCCTGTTGCCGGGTAAAGGCATCGTGCATAGGGTTTTCGCTGGCCGCCAAATGACTAAAAACGCTTTGAATAGCCAGGTGCGGACTGTTTTGTAAAACCTGCAATAATTCATCCATGTGACTGCTATCGAAACCTAAACGGTGCATACCGGTATCCAGTTTTATGTGAACGGGGTATTGCGGTATGCCGAGCCTGATAATATACCCGTTAAAAGCATCTAATATTGCCGGGCTGTACAATTCGGGCTCCAGGTTGTGTTCAATCATTAAATCGAACGTAATAATCTCCGGGTTCATTACCATAATCGGCATATGGATGCCCGATTTTCTTAATTCAACTCCCTCATCGGCGTAGGCCACCGCCAGGTAATCTACTTTATGAAACTGTAAAACGGCTGCAACTTCGGCGCTGCCACTGCCGTAACTAAATGCCTTTACCATTGCCATTAAACGGGTGCCGCCATGTAAAGCCTTCTGGTATTTTTTAAGATTATGCACCATGGCGGTCAGGTTTACCTCCAATACGGTTTGGTGGGCCTTTTCTTCCAGCCAGTGTACAATTTGCTCAAATTCAAAAATCCTTGAACCCTTTAATAAAATCACCTCGTTTTTAAAATGATGGGTGTTTGATTGCTGTAGAAACGCTTGCGTAGAGTTAAACCATTCAACCAAAAACCTGTCTGCGTAATCATCTTTCAGTTGCAATGTAAATTTATCTTTATTGGCAAAGAATACGGGCCCTACAAATATTACCCGGCTCAGGTTGCGACTGGCAACTTTTCTTGCAACCACCTTTAGTAATTCTGCCGGGTTAAGGCCAGACTGAAATATGTCGGATAAAATGAGTATGGTTTTCTTACCTGCCGATTGCTGCGATAAATAGTCCAATGCCAGCTCAAGCGACGAGAGGTCGTTGTTATAACTGTCATTAATGATCAGGCAGTCGTTTACACCTTTTTTTAACTGCATCCGCATATCTAGCGGTTGCAGTAATGCCATTTTTTTTTCAATTACCGGCTGCTCATAACCCAAATTGATCATTACGCACCAGCAAGTGATTGCATTGTCGATAGAAGCCTTGTCGGTAAAGGGGATGTTTATATGAACAGGCGTATGGGTTTTTACAATGGTGCCAAAAATAGAGGTGGTGCCACTATTGACCTGTGTTTTTTCAATGGCAAGGTCTGCCTTTGCCAATGTGCCCCATGTATAAATATCGGTGCCGTTTTTAATAAAGCTAGTCTCATTAATGTTGGCGACAACCATTTGTTCATTACAATCTTTACAATAAATAAAGGTGGAAGTATTTTTAAAAAGCAGTAGTTTTTCATCCACCTTTTGCTGCAGGCTTTTAAACCCTTCGCTATGTGCATCGCCAATGTTTGTAAGCACACCCATGGTCGGTTTAATAATATCTTCCAGGTATTGCATTTCGCCGGGCTGCGATATGCCTGCTTCAAAAATTGCAAGGTTATTGTTGGCATTCATTTGCCAAACACTTAAGGGAACCCCTACCTGCGAATTGTAGCTCTTGGGACTGCGTACAATATTATAGTCGAATTGAAGCAACTGGTACAGCCATTCTTTAACCATGGTTTTACCATTACTGCCGGTAATGCCAATAACAGGTATTGTAAACTTATTTCGGTGCCAGGCAGCCAGTTGCTGCAATGCCGTCAGCGTATTTGTTACAAAAATTATATTGGCATCGGGGTAGTCGGCAAGGGTAGAATGGCTTACCACAAAATTGCGAACGCCCCTGTTATACAACTCGTCAATAAAAAAAGCACCGTTACTACGTGTCGTTTTTAAAGCAAAAAAAAGCGAGGTGGGGGCATAGAACAACCGCCTGCTGTCCGTTAACAAATGTTCAACCTGGTCGCCTGGGTTTGGCAAATTGGCCTGGGTTGAAAGTATGGAGGCAATTTGTGATATGGAATACATAAGGCGGCTGCTATAATGATGCTGCTATAATGATCAGGTTTATGGGCAGAAATTAACTATAAATAAATACACACCCCTTATTCTATATTATTGGCTGCCTTTCGCTCCTTTTTGTTTGATACAAATAGTGAATAGACAATTGAGCCCGCAAGACAAGCCACAATAAAGCCGAGCGAAATAAAGATTGACAGGTGAATATCGAAAAACTCGATCAGCATTTTAACGCCAATAAAAATAAGCACAATGGCAATTCCCTGTTGCAGGTATTCAAATTTATCAACCGCGCCCTTCAGCAAAAAGAACAGGCTTCTTAAGCCTAGCACAGCAAAAATGTTTGACGAATAGATCACTATTTTATCGTCGACAGTAAATGCCTGGTCCGCTTTTTCTCTAACCAGCGATACCACCGTTGGAATGCTATCCAGGGCAAATACGATATCGGTTACAGCCAGCATAATGACCACCAATGCCAGCGAAGTGAAAAATAGTTTGTCATCCACCTTAATAAAATAGCGCCCATTGGGCTCAATATTGGTAATGCGAAACAATCTGCGGCACAAAAGATACACTTTGCTTTCGGCAGGATTAAATTCGTGATCGTGTTTTTTAAGGAATAAAGTGAAACCTGTGTATAACAAAAAGGCGCCAAACACATACAGCAGCCAGTGAAACCGGTCTATCAGTTCTATGCCAATGGCAATAAAAATTATTCTGAATACAATTGCCAGCAATATGCCTATTAACAACGCCCGGCCTGCATCGTTTTCTTTTACTTTAAAAAATGTAAATATCAGAATGAAGACGAAGATGTTATCAACGCTCAGGCTCCATTCCATTAAATAGGCTGTAAAATATTTAGTGGCTACAATACTGTTTTTCTCAAACCACAAAAAAATGCAAAAACCAATGGAAAGGCCCACCCAAAACAAAGTTTGGTACAATGCCTTTTTTATAGTGATGCCGGCATTCTTCTTACTCATTAAGCCAAGGTCTATAACCAGCGCAACCAGCAGAACCAATCCAAAAACTAAATATATTACCTGGTCAACCGTCATAAATAAGTAATTTCTGCAAAAATAAAGGTTTGATCAATGGCAATCGGGAATGTAAAATGGATATGGTTAACTACCTGGCAAAATCTTTCCTGCGCTTTAACTGGTAAACCCAGCCAAATATTAAGACCAATAAAACAGGAAGGCCAATATTCAAAATTTGCCACATCGTTTTTTGCTCAGCAATTTTTTGTTTATCGAGCAAGCGAAGGGTAAAATCTTTACCCCTGGTTTCCAGAATTCCGTTGTTGTTAACAAGATAGTCCAGCGCATTCAATAAAAAGTCTTTGTTTGCAAACTGATAATTTTCGTATTGTTGCATGCCCATGGGCAGCGGTCCCTGGCTTTGGGTTATTACATTGGTCACTACATCTGCATCGCTCACCACAATTTGCTTGCTATCTTTTATGCCAGCTGGTAAAAACGGATGAGAAGAATATTCTGCCAGCGAATTCTGAAGGGAACTGTTGAACCGATTGGCAAAAAGGCTTGAAAATTTTCCTTCTAACAATACTGCAACCGGAACATAACTTCTGTTAAAACTGCGAAGGTCATCTTCTGTTTTTACACTTTGCAGACTTACAATAGCTGGCGAATTTAACACCCGGCTATTGGTATCGCTGGCCAGCAGAATCGTTTTTTTAATACCGGGTGATTTCACCGTATCAATAGACGACGGAAAAACGGTAAAAACATCATCCAGGTTTTTGGCGATCGGGTTAGCGGAGGGTGAACTTACCAATGGGTAATAGGGAAATGGCAACCGCTCAATCTGGGGCTGCCCGCCTGCCTGGCCTACTACCAGGGGCTGTTTGGCGCTCTTCATATCCTGCAAAAGGTCGTTATTGATGCGCACGCCGTATTTGAACAATTGGTCGTCGAGGTTAAGATTTTTGTCGAAGGCTATAAAATCGGTTTGTGCCCTTAACAGGCTGTCCATTTCAGCATATAGTTTGTCGATAAACCAGATTACATTGCCGCCGTGCATAATATATTGATCGATTTTCAGCTTTTCTGTTTCTGAAAATGCGACAGAAGGTTTTACCACCAAAAGAGTCTGGATTGTATCGGCATCCAGCCTGCCGATATTCAGGTCAATGACGCCAAACCTGTAATTGGTCCTCAGGGTTTCAAACAGATCGCGAACGGTGGGATTAAGCGGCTCACCATTGCCGGCAGCATATGCAACAACGGGTACTTCTTTCCTGGTTAATTTATAAATGGCATCGGCGAATTTAAATTCAAGCAAGGCTTCGCTGTGATTCAACGAGGTTTCTTCATCAGCGCCCGCTTTGCCGCTCATCAGGTCTATAGGTATCTGTAACGAGTCGTTCACCTTTATAATAGCCGACGGAAATATCCAGCGTTCGGTAGTTTCCTCGCCCTGTTTTGAAGTTACCTGGTTGTTAAATGGCCTGATACCCATGCGGGTGAGACTGTCGTATATTTCGTAGCGCAATGAGTCGGGTAAGCCGGCGCCGGGACGTGTAAACCTAAATTGAATGTTGGTTTTTCCGTATTCTTTAAACTCGCTCAGTAACTCTTCGGTAGCAAGGCTCAGCTTTTTAAAACCAGCACTCAGGTCGCCGGTTAAGAATACTTCAATCTCTATCTTTTCATCCAGGTTGCTTAATAGCTTTTTTGTGGATGCGCTTAGAGAATACCTTTTTTCTTTTGTAAGATCTAGCCGGTAATGCACCACACTCACTACGTAGGTTATGCCTATAAAGATGACGACCAGCCAAAGCCACCAATATTTATGTTTTAAAATTTTGTTGAACACCTGATCATTTTTATAGGGTATGTCTTTCGAATTTTTCTGCTGATGGGGCAAAGACTGCCGCAAACAGCTTGCTTACGATTTTTATCTCTTTAACAGATTGTGTTGGGTAACCAATAGAAACAGGACGATCATACTTACAAAATACACGATGTCGCGTGTGTCTATAACGCCCCTGCTTATACTTTGGTAATGAAAATTAATGCCCAGCATTTCAATGTAATAATCGGCGCCATTGGCAAATACCGGCAGCTTGCTCAATGCTTCAAAACCATTAAATAATAAAAAACAAAGAAACGCGGCGGTAATAAACGCCACCACGGTATTGTTGGTAAAACTGCTGCAGCAAACGCCTACCGAAGTATAAACTGCCGCCAATAAAAACAAGCCGATATAACTGCCGATGGTTGCCCCCACATCAATACCGCCTTTTGCGCTTAATTGCTGCAGGCTTAGTGCATATATGATAGTGGGTAGCAAAGCAATCGCCACTATAACCAGGCAACCCAGGTATTTGCCCCAAACAATTTTAGCATTGCTTACCGGCAGGGTTTGCAAAATTTCGAAAGTGCCGCTTTTGTATTCATCCGCAATGCTGCGCATGGTTACCACCGGCACTAAAAAAAGCATGATCCACGGTGCAAGCGTAAAAAAATTATCTAATGTGGCATAACCAAATTCCAATATGCTGCTAGAGGGAAATACAAAAAGGAAAAGCCCCATTAAAAAAAGGAATAAAATGATGGCCATATAGCCGGTGAGGCTGCTAAAAAATTGCCTCCATTCTTTTTTGCAGATCATCCACATGCCTCAAAACTAAAGGGAAAGCAAAAAACAAAACAATTTTTTTTTAGTGAATTGAAAACTGTGTATTTTGTACACAATTAATTTTAAAAACTATATGAAAAAAATCTTTACACTGCTATTTTCTATTTACCAGGTTTCATCGGCAATGGCGGGTACACCCGTTTTAGATGGTGTTATTTCGCCGGCTGATGGTTGGGGATCGCCCGTTGTTGTAGCTGATGGTGCTGCGGGATGGGCAAGCGGCAATGCCAAAAATTTGTATGTAACCTCCGATGCCAACTATGTATATTTTGCCGCGGAGGTCAACGCTTCGGGCTGGATGGCCTGGGCTTTTATTGTTAATACCAAAGCCGGCGGGGCAGCCAGCGATTCATGGTCGCGTAAGATTAATTTTAATCATGCAAACAAGCCCGATTTTACCTTTAGAGGAACGTTTGGTGGCTATGCCGAATATCATTCATGGACCGGAAGTGCATGGTCGGGCTCGGGGACAGCTATTGCAGCTACCGAATACGCGGAAAGTATTGTTGCTGATAACTCGAATGGGGCGATTGAAATCAGGGTGCCTAAAAGTTTGATTGGCAGTATTGAAACAATGGATGTTCAGTTTTATATAACCGGCGATAATGATGATCATGGAAGTTTTGATGCTGCTCCCAATGATAACAACGCGGCAGGCTGGAACCCGCCAACTTCGGTTTCCACGCTTTCAAATTATGCTTCAAACATTCCCTTGCCGGTAAAACTGCTTGCATTTAAAGCTGTAAAGGATAAAAATACCGTTCAATTGAATTGGTCTGTAACCCAGGAGACCAATATTGATCAATACGATATACAGCGATCTGCGGATGGCATTAACTTTTCGACCCTGCAATCTGTAAAGGCCCGTAATCAATCGTTTTATCAACCTTCATATACATCTACTGATGCCAAACCCTTCAACGGAATTAATTACTACAGGTTAGTTATAAACGAAAACGGCAGAAAGGAATTTAGCAGCGTTGTTAAAGTACTGATGTCAAAAACAGGCAATGTTTTCACCATCAATTATACACCGGGCAGTTCAACAATCAACATTCGGTTAATTGGTCTTGAAACAGGAAGTTATGCGCTATCGGTTGTAAACTCAAGTGGTCAAATGCTACAGAGCATAAGACTTGAACACGACGGCGCAGACGTTAATAAGGCCATTGAATTAAAAGGGATATTGTCAAAAGGAATATACCGTGTTGTATTACTAGATAACCAAAGCCGCAGCAGCCAGGCATTCCTGGTTCAATAGCTTGTCATTAAATTTCGCTTAAGATACGGGTTGCATTAGCTGGTGAAGATTAAAATACTGTATTTTCAATTTTCAAAACTAATTACCGGGAGAAGTTATCTTCCTTTTTGACCCAAAACTACCTGTTAAAAGCCCTGCCCAAAATGGCGGGGTTTTTATTTTTATGGAATTTGATTAATATGGATTCTTAGGAATAAACAACCTATATGAAACAATTAATGACCTCCGTTGCTATTTTGTTGCTGATTGGTTCTTTAATCGCACAATCCGTCTCATCACCTCCAAAACCTGTAAACAGAGCCATAGAAGAAGTGCCGTCGTTGTTTCCAACCATAGTACCGTCACCTCCGGCTCCGCCTACACCTCCGCTGCCTGCTGCTATGGTAATGACTGAAGCCGAAAACAGCATGCTGCTTCCACCCCCTCCTCCAATTCCTTTCTTTAAAAATGAGGAGGATTTAAAAAACAGTGAAACCAACTTAAAAGATGAGGACGACACAAATAGGCTAAAACATCTGATTGCGCCTCCGCCTACATTACTTCCGGTTATAAAAGCACGTCCATAAAGACAAAATGGTATTCATCAGATTACAAATAAAAAGGGTGAGAATAAATCTCACCCTTTTTTTTTATGTTTAAAAAATACGGTCGGTTAAACCAGCATTCTTAAAGGTTCTTCTAACAGCGATTTTACGGTTTGAAGGAAAGCCGAACCGGTTGCGCCATCAACCACACGATGGTCGCAGCTGAGGGTAACTTTCATAATGTTACCTGCAACAACCTGCCCGTTTTTAACCACCGGTACTTGCGAAATACCACCAATGGCAAGAATGCATGCATCGGGTGGATTGATGATAGCTGTAAATTCATCAATGCCAAACATACCAAGGTTACTGATGGTAAAGGTGCTGCCCTCCCAATCAGAAGGCTGCAGTTTTTTATCTTTAGCTTTCCTGGCAAAGTCTTTTACCTCTGCCGATATCTGGCTAAGGCTCTTGCTGTCTGCAAAACGAACTACAGGAACAAGCAAACCTTCGTCTACCGCTACCGCAACGCCGATATTAACGTGGTAGTTGGTGCGTATTTTATCGCCCAGCCAGCTGCTGTTAACTTTAGGATGCTGTTTTAATGATACAGCCACTGCTTTTAACACCAGGTCGTTAAAGCTGATTTTAACCGGAGAAAGCTCGTTTAATTTGATGCGTGTTTCA
>JBBRCW010000247.1:0-10499 GCA_038204535.1 Chitinophagales bacterium
CCCTGATTATTCTGTTTTTGGACAGCTTCTAAGCAGGCAGCCTTTCTTCTTAAAAAGTTGGAGGGCTGATTTATTTTAAGAAGATTGCCAGAAACAATATAGAAGACTCTATCTTTAAAAATTCCATCTTTCAAAAACATGCTTCCTTATATTAAAGCCTTACATATAATATTCATAGTTACGTGGTTCAGCGGAATGTTTTATATAGTGCGGTTGTTTATTTATAATACCGAAGCAGCGGAGAAGGGGGAAGTGGAAAGGAATATTTTACGAGGCCAGTTCACCATTATGATTAAAAGGTTGTGGATGGGTATTACCTGGCCATCGGCCGTATTAACATTGGTTTTTGGTCCCTGGGTAATGTTTGCGAGTGGTTATTTCAGCGGCGTGCCCGATTGGCTGTGGATCAAACTGGTTTTTGTCTGCTTTTTATACGCCTATCATTTTTCGTTGCATGCCATTTATAAACAACAGATGAATGGGATATTTAAATACTCCTCACAAAAGCTGCGCGTCTGGAACGAGATGGCCACTATTTTTTTAATCGCGATCGTCATGCTGGTAGTGGTAAAACAAAGCCTGAGCTGGGTTTGGGGATTAACCGGTCTTATATTGTTCGTCATCCTTTTAATGAGTGCCATTAAAATCTATAAAATGCTGCGAACAAAAAACACCCCTTAAGTTCATTCCGCTCCGGCCTTATAATTTACCTTTTACCATACAGGTATCCATTGACCTTCGAATACTATATTTGTTTTCAATTCACTTCTTATGCGCCATAACATTTTTTCGTTGATCGTTTTATGCTTGTTTTGTTCCTGTAAAAGTTCGCAGCAGGTTGATTTGTTAGTACACAACGGGCTGGTGTATACGGTTGATAAAGATTTTGCGACTGATGAAGCTTTTGCGGTAAAGGATGGTAAAATTGTGGCCACAGGTTCGGATAACGAAATTATGGGCAAGTATAAAGGAACTGAAACCATAGATGCCAAAGGGCAACCCGTTTATCCGGGTTTTATTGATGCCCATGCTCATTTTGTGGGATATGGACAATCGCTGTTCCAGGTAGATTTGTTTGGTACGGCCAGTTGGGAAGAAGCGGTGGAAAGGGTGCAAAAGTTTGCAGCGGAACATCCTGCTGAGCCGTGGATATTGGGCCGGGGATGGGATCAGAATAATTGGCCTGGTAAGTCTTTTCCATCCAATGAAAAACTCAACAGGTTGTTTGGTGATAAACCGGTTTTGCTTACCAGGGTTGATGGGCACGCTGCCGTGGTCAACCAAAAGGCTTTAGACATGGCAGGCATTGTACCGGGGCAAACGTTGATTGGCGGAGAAGTAGAAACGAACAACGGCAAACTGACCGGCGTGCTGTTAGATAATGCCGTGGACCTGGTTACTGCTCAACTGCCCGCATCCACCATAGACGATTATGTAAAATGGCTTTCCGCAGCGCAAAGTAATTGCTTTACCGTAGGCCTTACCACTGTTACCGATTGCGGGTTGATGTATAAGGACGTGCAAACCATTGATGGTTTGCAAAAAGAAGGAAAGCTGAACATGCGCCTGTATGTAATGCTAAGCGATCATGCCGACAATTACCATGAATACCTGGAAAAAGGCCCCTATAAGACCGACAAATTATTTGTGAAAGGATTTAAAGTGTATGCCGATGGTGCGCTGGGTAGCCGGGGCGCCTGCCTGTTGCAACCCTACAGCGATAAGCCAGGATGGGTTGGCTTTTTGTTAAGTAATAAAAGCCACTTTGACAGCGTGGCCAATTTATTAAACAAAACCGAGTTCCAGATGTGTACGCATGCCATTGGTGATAGCGCCAACCGCATGATTCTGCAGGTTTATAACAATGTGCTGAAAGAAAAAAACGACAAACGCTGGCGAATAGAACATGCACAGGTAGTCAATCAGCAGGATTTTGATTTATTTGGAAAGGCCAGCATTGTTCCTTCGGTGCAACCCACCCACGGCACCAGCGATATGTATTGGGCCGAAGAAAGATTGGGCCCCGAAAGAGTAAAAGGCGCTTATGCTTATAAACAATTGCTTATTCAAAACGGATGGCTGCCACTGGGCACCGATTTTCCGGTAGAAGATATCAGCACCTTTAAAACTTTTTTGGCCGCAGTGGTGCGCAAAGATGCAAAGGGTTTTCCGGCAAATGGATTTCAAATAGAAAATGCTTTAACCAGGCAGGAGGCGATTAAAGGCATGACTATTTGGGCAGCAAAAGCGGGTTTTATGGAAAAGGAAGTGGGCAGTATTGAAGTGGGCAAAAAAGCTGATTTTATTATATTGGACAGCGACCTTATGAAAGTAGGGGAGAAGGACATATTGAAAACAAAGGTGCTGGCAACTTATATCGGGGGAATGAAGGTTTTTGGGAAGTAGGTTTATTTATAGTGAAAACGGCATTGAATTACAGATGTTTGCTTAACACATTTTTTAACAGAAATTGATTAATTTTATTTCATGGCAAAAACGACTCTTAAAACAATTTCCAGAAAGACTTCGGTAAGTAGAAAAAAGGTGAGGCAAGTTATTGCTGAAATTTCAAAAGTGAAAGCAACAACAAAATTGCCTGGCAAATCCTTAACATCTAATGCATTGCATTTAATAAGTAAGAAAAGAGAAGCAACCAACAGTAAATAGCTTTTTAATATGCTTCCCACCTACAATGACAATGTATTTATCAATTGTCCCTTTGGGGATGTTGATTATTTATTAAACTTTCATTCGATTGTTTTTACTGTATACCGATGTGGATTTCTGCCAATTAGTGCCTTAAGCGAAGACAACGCATTGGAGAACAGGCTGTCGAAAATAGAAAAATTGGTTGAAAATTCACGTTTTGGCATTCATGATATTTCCAGAACAGAATTAAATAAGCAAGGTTATCCAAGGTTTAATATGCCTTTTGAGTTGGGCGTTTTTTTTGGCGCGAAAAGATTTGGAAAAGAAGTTCAGAAAAGTAAAAATGCGTTGATTTTCGAAAAAAATAAATTTGCCTACCAAAACTATTTATCTGACTTAAATGGTATTGATACAAAAGCTCATAATAACAATACTTCTATAATTATTCAGAGTATTAGAGATTGGCTAAAAGTCTCATCAAAACGGGTTACGATTCCAGGACGCAAAGTAATTATTAATGATTTTCAAAACTTTCAAGAAGAGCTGCCTTCAATTTTGGATAGCCTTGGACTTGAAATAACCAGCCTGCCGTTTAATGATTTATGCCTTATTATTGAAGAATTCTTAAAACCAATGATTGAATGACTCATAAAGAAGTCATTTATTGAATCTTATTTTTAAAGTAATAGCCCTGTTATTCTAAAACATCACTATTTCTCGCAGGCCTGCATATTATTCCCATATACTTTCCAAAACGATTGAGATGTTGCAATCAGAAGTTAAGCTGAACTCAAACTGATTTGAATGAGTCTGCAATTGATACTGTCCGTTTATTAATTTAAAAATATCAATTATCTTTTTTTCAGCATCTACAATAAGGTAATACAGTATGCCTTCCTGCTCATACAGGCTAAACTTGGTGTTTTTATCGCGAAGCATGGTTGAAGGCGATAAAATTTCTACCACTAAAACCGGTGGAAAGTCAAGAAAAGGTTTGGTGATTTTTTTGCAAAGAACCAAAAGGTCTGGCTGAACAATGGTGTCGTCGCTAATTTTATAGTCCAGTGGTAAATAGACTTTACATTCCTTACATCCCGTCCTCAGCGCATTTTTAAACTCCCAATGCAAGTTTCCTTCAACTAGTTGGTGTAAAGGCACCGGCAGCGGGCTCATTGCAATAGGATGCCCTTCAATTAATTCCCAGCGGCCTTCCCAATTAAGGTAATCCTTATGGTAATAGTGTGGAATTATTTTTTGATCATTTGACACAATCAAATTTACAATAAATCAGGATAGGCTTTATTAGCGTTATGCCGCTCTCCGAAGTTATTTGGCAACACGCTTACATCTGCTAAAAAATTTTACAGCAAGTAAAGTATAAAACCCGATAAGAACAGCCAGGGCCAGATTAGTTCGATCAACAGCTTTTTAGATGGCAAGAAGTTCGGTTAAGTCTCACGTTCCCACTCCGGTTGGCAAACTGGTATGGGTTTATGGATTGTGTTTTTGGTTGTTTATCCTTCCGCAACGTTGGGGAGATTTTTTTGTAGGGAAGGCGAACGGTGGTGGCAGTTTATCTGCCTGTCTTGGCTTACGAGGGTTGTCGAGGAGTCACTCACTAGTATGGGTGGTGGATGTTGCGACTGCTTGGATAAGAGGGCCATTGGTGCTTTTTAAACCGAGAGCTGAAGCTTAATTAGATATTTGGCAAGATGTTGATTAGGAATGCCAACACTGGCGGCGGTAGTTTGGATAAAAAATAGAGCCAGCTTGCTAAATTCGTTCGTTAACTTTAGAAGATTATATTTACAGATTATCTTAATTAATAAAAGTCAACGTTAATGCCCGGCAAGAAAGTTAAAGGTTCGCCAGAAGAAGAAATTTCTGTAATTCTTCCTAAAAACCCATTTACACCCAAGGAAATTGCTGACAGCAAATATTGTTTGTGTGCTATAGACGTAGGCGATCTTATGAAATGGTGGCCAGGTGAACCTCACCAGCCCGAAATACATGCTGAAAAAGTCAGGGCGATCCAAAGATCACTGGATTGGAAAAGAGTTGCGGAAATAGCAGCTTATCTAATGCAGAAAGAAATTGTTGATGTCCCGGATAAACTAATCAAATATTTTGAACCAATCTATGAGCCACAAAAGAATAATTTGGGAAGACAATGGCCGCCGAAAGTTCAGAAAATAATTAACCCAGTTTCCAGTTCGTTTCCCACTTTTTCTAATGTTTTAATTCATATCAACGGGGCTTCTCTTTCTAAATCGAAAGAAGAAGATCGAATTGGTACTTTAAAGTTTGATATCTCAAATAAAGAACTCGACTTTTCAGTAATTGATGGGCAGCATAGAATCAACGGAGCATACTTTGCATTATGTTTACTTAAGGAAGAAATACCGTCTGCTACTTGGAGTATCCCTGCTGAGATATTTCTGGATTTAGACAAACGGGGTTCGGCAAAATATCAGGCAGGTATTTTTATTGATGTCAATTTTTATCAGAAAAAGGTTGATCGCTCATTGGTGGCTGATTTGTTTCCGACGTCGAGGGGAAGATCATCTTTAAATAACAAAGAAAGAGCTCAAGACATTGGCAGGCGCTTGATGCTTGAAACCGGGCCTTTGGTTGGCATGATTCAAATACCCGGAATTAGATACGGTGTGAAAGATGTGATAACCTTAGCTACACTAAATGCTGCAATAGAACGAGAACTCATTATTCTTGAGGAAAATGATATTGATACTTTGGAGTTTCAAACAGATTTTTTTAGTCTTTGTTTAAGTGCGTGGTTAGAGGCCTCTGGCCGCTTTGAAAGCCTACAAATGAAACAACGCAATTTTGAAATAAGTCCACAGAATGTAGTGTACCAGGGAAGAATTCTTGTTTCGATTATCACCTTGATACCGGCTATAATTGCGGAGTTAATTAATAATAATCTGGAATTTTTTAGTGAAAAGGCAAAAGAACATTTAATCAAGTGGATGAAGAAACTCGCAAAACAAGCCGGGTTATTAAAAGACGAAATGTTTATTCCAAAGGATGAGTTCAGAGCAAAAGGATATTTAGGAAGTGGTGGAATTGGGAGATTTAGAGATTTGTTGTGGGCAGCGATTGGATCTAAGAGAAATTTAATTGATTTAAAGGAAGAGGAAATCTCAAAAATAGCCAAGACGAATAAAGCTAAAATAAACAACCTCCTAAGCCAAACTACCGTTTAGAGATGTCGATAACCACGAATGAATTGCAAGTCAAACGTCTCTTTGAAAGCATAAAACGTTTTAAATCAGGACAAATTCCCGAACCGACTGCTTTATCGACCCGCTTGGAAAGACTTGTTTTAGCAAACCAGGATAATGCAACTTTTTTAGTTGATCAGTCAATTATTCAGCTATTTGCTACAGCTTCTATTGAGATGTGGCATAGATCTCTTCACAGTTATCTTATGTCTTTATCTCTAACAAACGCCAGCCCAATATGGTCATCGGTTGCTGGCTATTATTCAAGTCATTATGCTGTTAGATCAATAGCCCATATTCTAGGTGTTTTTCAGCTGTTTAATGCTAAGAAAATTATTAAATTGGACTTGAATGCATCCGGTAATGTATGTAACGTAAGGCCTAAAGGTGGAGAAGGTAGAGAGCATGACGTATATTGGAAAATTGTAAAAGCTTATAACCCTTTCGACAATGATCCTCTTTTTACTGATAATAAAGCTCGGAACTCACAACTTTCAGATGCTAAGCATAGAGAAAGAGCTAACTATGCTGATCACGTAAATAAAGTTCCCAACTTCATTGCGCTGGATTTGGAAACGTTGCAAGAACGGGCTAATCATATCGCTAATTTATCTTTAGATGTTCCTCCTATTCCTAACTACAAAGATTATCCAGAAGTCGAAAATGTGCAAATTGTCGCTTACCATAGACTAATGAGGGTAAGAACCTATATAGATGATATTTTAGGAACTTCCATAAATTACTGGAATGTTCATCGTGATCCTGCTTGGGCAAGGGCGGTGATTAACTACGAGCCAGTGGAATCAAACCTCAATGCTTACATCAAACAATCTAGCTTTAGTTTATGAAATATATGGGGTCAAAACGGGCAATGCTTAAAAATGGTTTGGGAGAACTCTTGTTGCAAGAGGCATCCAAAGCTAATCGTGTCTTTGATCCCTTTTGTGGCTCATCATCAGTTGTTTGGTTTCTTGCAGAAAAGACAGACCGACAAATTGTTGCAGGTGATCTTCAGAAGTTTTCAATTGATTTAGCTAATTCAATTCTGTTGCGAAACACACCACTGACAGAAGCAGAAATTATAGTCCTAGAAAACTGGATTAACCTTTCAAAATGCTTTCACGAAACAGTAAAAATTGAATTAAACTTTAAACAAACAAAAAAGTTTGTTTTTGATAACCGAACGCTAGGCAATGAAAGTACCTTTCCCATCGCTCATGCTTACGGAGGTTATTATTTCAGTGTCGACCAAGCACTTAAAATAGATTCACTCCTATTTTTCCTGCCTGAACACGAGCCTCTTAAATCTTTAGCCGTCGCGGGTTTAATAGAAGCGGCTTCTCAATGCGTTGCGTCGCCCGGCCATACTGCACAACCTTTCCAGCCAGAAGGAAATGGTTTAGGTTCAATTATCGATGCTTGGAAAAGAGATCCGTTTTATTATATAGAGCGCATTCTTTCTGACCTTTCTGGTCGTCATGCAAAGCGTATAGGAATAGCTAAAAACTGTGAAGCATTGGAATTAACGGAATTCCTTGAAGAAGGGGATTTGGTATTTCTTGATCCGCCTTATTCAGGGGTCCATTACAGTCGGTTTTATCACGTATTAGAAACGATTTCCAGAAACTCCTGGGAAAATGTTACAGGTAGGGGAAGATATCCTGATAGTACAAGAAGACCTAAATCTAACTATAGCCTACGAGGTAAATCATCAATTGCACTTGAGGTGATCCTAAAGAAAATTTCAGAAAAGAAAGCTAATGCAATAATTACATTTCCAGCAAATGAATGTAGTAACGGAATGAGTGGATCTTCAGTTAAGGAGATTTCTTCAAAATATTTTTCAGTTTCCCAAGAAATAATAAAAGGGAAATTCAGCACAATGGGTGGTAATAATTCTAATCGGCCTGCACGGCATGCCTCAGAAGAGCTAATATTAGTGCTTGGGCAAAAATGACCCAACTCTCCAAGCTTGCGCCTTCGGAGACAAATAAAACCCCAAACGATGCCCGACATTTGAACTTCCGAAGCAAAAAAATTACTCCAAAAGCATCCGCCTATACTTTCAATTAACCAAACCCGCCTAAGCAAAACAATTGACTACTTTAGCCAATTCATAATCCGTTAGCTTACCAATAACTTCATAGTCAATCCCGGGAACGGAATAAGTGGCGTTGAGTGTGGATATCAGGTAATCATCCAAATAAATTCCATATAACATGGTGTCTAGTCCAAAAGACCAGCCATCTTTAGTTATGGGGTGATGTGCCTGGAAAACGTAGCAGTTCAAACCTACTTCCGGCTTCTCAAGGCAACCATGAACAATCGGAATGTTAGCAGGAATATGCCTTTTACTGGATGGCAACGAGACTAAAACGACTGTGCCGCCATCTACAACTTTTAGAACAAGAAAGTATTTGGGTTTTGAATGATCGCCACTTTTGAAATAAAAGGGGTCAAAATAAATTAGCTTTCCCGGGGAGTACAAATTATTAAGATTTTAAACTTTTTGACAGTGAAAGAAATTCCTTGTACTCGTTATAAACGGATCGCTTTTCTTCATCTCCCTCCAGCAACCCGGCAAGGTCTATTTCAATATCGGTAGTGTTAAGCTTTCCACTCTCCAATACATCCAGCATATCATGTTTAACCGCAGTATTGTACCATGGAGTATTTCTTCTATGGGTATAATTAATTAATTCGGAAGCAGTGCAATATTTAAACCTGTTGGTAATTTCATGAAGAAGTTCAATTTCAAGATCACTAAATTCATCATCGCAGAAAGGCTTCTTAGGAACCATATAGAAATTATTGTTCTTGCATTCGCGGGATAAAAAAGCAGCCAGCATACTGGGCTCATCCGAAAGTTCAACAAACAAGTCTGTTGATACCGGATCTAGTTTCCATAAATCGAACTTTAAACCGAAAAAGGGAATTCCGAATTTTTTGATAGAGATTTCTTCAATTATATAAATCAGCTTTAACATGTGTGTTTTAGAAATTGGCTCACCCATGTTTTCACACAGAAAAATCAATGCATTTCCGAGCTTGCTAATTTGATTGTCGGTATAAACTTCACCAGTCCGCATATTATAAATGTACAAAATGAACTGTAAAGGTATTGACAAAGAAATTAAGCTGGTTATTAAAAGCCAGGCAAGAGGAAGTTTGCAACTTCAATGGAAACATCCAGTTTGCAGATTTTTTGAACCTTAAACCAATATAGTTGGCTAAAATGCATCCTCTTACCCTTTCAATTAACCAAACCCGCCTAAGCAAAACAATTGATTACTTTAGCCCAATCATCATTCGTAAACTCACCGACAACTTCATAGTCAATCCCGGGAACGGAATAAGTGGCGTTGAGTGTGGATAGGAGGTAATCGTCCAAATAAATTCCGTATAGTAAGGTGTCTAATTCAAAAGATCAGCCACCTTCGTTTTTACCCAAAATGGCCATAGAAACAAACCATAACAACAACGATGGCCTGCTACGTAATGTAATAGTACTTACGTGTTTAGCCTGGCTGGCTGCAAAATTAATAAGCTGGAAACTATGGCTGGCCTATAGATTATTTCCGCTGGTGCCGCCTTTTACTTTTTTGCAATTGCCGGCCTGGGCGCATCTGCTCCTCTTTGTCATCTCTCTTATTTCTTTGTGCTGGCTGGTGGCCAGGCCAATGCATGTAAGGGCGTGGCGGGTGTTATTGCTGGCAGAGATTGCCAGTTGCCTGTTCGATCAAAACAGGTGGCAACCATGGGAATTTCAATTTGTTTCATTTTTCGCCCTTGCTATACTTGCATACAAAAAGCCCGGGGTCATTGCTGGTGGATTGGCTTTTATACTTTTCTCAACATACTTCTTTAGCGGTGTAGCCAAAGTAAACAGCGGCTTTATTAAAGTAGTCTGGCAATGGCTGGTACTTACCAGGTTTCTGCATTTGCCTGCTGCCATTGTTCATAACCACCTGGTACTGCTGGCCGGTTATGCAATACCGCTGATAGAGACAGGCGCCGCTATATTTCTATTGTTTGATAAAACTGCAAGGCAGCCGCCATCATACTTATAGTCACACATTGCTTCAACCTGTTATTGCTGGGGCCGCTCGGGTTATCGGTTAACAGTGTAACGTGGCCATGGAATATGCTAATGATCTGCCTGCTCTACTTGCTCTCCATCCGGCACAATACCACCGTTTTTCAACCATCAGTTTTATTAAAAAGAAATTTATTTTGGCTGGTTATTTTATGGGGAATGTTGCCGCTCACCAATCGACTGGGCTGGTGGGACGATTTTTTATCATCGGCCATTTATTCCGGCAAATCGAAGGACCTGGTATTTTGTGTTGATACGGCAAAAACAAGCCGTCGCGACAACTATTGGTTTATGCAAGTAAAAACGATCAATATAAACTTTGCCCCGGCGGCAAAGTGGTTTCGGCCACACTTTGGTCGCTGCACGAAATCAAAGTGCCTTGCTATCCCAAAACCATGGTTTATACATATATCAAAAAACAAATGATTATCCGCAATTTGGTTCAATCAATGTTGAACATTCGATAATGATCGAAAACGGCTGAATAAAATTATAGAACGTTGAAGTGTGCG
>JBBRCW010000248.1:0-10444 GCA_038204535.1 Chitinophagales bacterium
TATTACGTATTTTATGTTTTTCTAATCGCATTTTTAAATGCATCGATGGATGGATATTCATTTCGGTATTTCTGGCCATCACTGCCTGTCATCAATCGTTATGAAGACATAATTGCTGCGCTGGTTGGAATTGCCGGAATCATGTTTGTCTCTAATTTTTTGAATATAAAAGAGAATTACTTTTTGTTTTATAAAATCTTCACTGGTCTGTTCATAGCTTATGTAATTACCATTGGCATTATTGTTTCAAAAAATTTTTTAGTTGGCAGCCGTATTATGGAAATAGTTTCTTTAGTATCGGTAGTTTGTATGTTTGTTACAGCCTATGTAATAATGACAAAGGGGTATAAACCGACTAAATTCTTTCTCATTGCCTGGTCGATGTTTTTGGTGAGTGTCGTTATTTTTATTTTAAAAGATTTTAATCTCGTCCCGTATAATAGTATAACCATTAATGCCCTGCAAATAGGTTCGGGTGTAGAAGCGCTTTTACTTTCCATCGCTTTGGCGGACCGGATTAATCTCTATCGCGAAGAAAAAGCGAGAGCGCAGCAGGACCTTATAAAATCGATGCAGGAAAAAACGAGTATGCAAATGGAAATGCTTGAATTGGAAGCCAAAGCGCTCCGTTCCCAAATGAATCCTCATTTCATTTTCAACTGCATGAACTCAATAAAGGCGCTCATCCAGCAAAATGAAGCAGATAAGGCAGTGAATTACCTAACCACCTTTTCCAAACTGCTAAGAACTATTCTGCAGAATTTGGATAAAAGTGAGATTAGCTTATTTGATGAACTGGAGATGTGCCGCCTTTATACCCAGTTGGAAAGCATGCGTTTTGGAAACAAATTTACCTGGTCATTTGTGACCGATCCCGACCTGGATATCAAATCAATACAAGTGCCTGCTCTCATACTGCAGCCTTTTATTGAAAACGCTATTTGGCACGGACTAATGGTCAAAGAAGACAATGGCTACATCCATGTAACTGTAGAAAAAAAAGACAATTGCATTTTGTGCATTGTCGACGACAACGGCATTGGGCGTGAACGATCCATGAATAATAAAATCAGGCATCGCTTTTCCATGCACCAGTCGAAAGGAGTTAAGTTAACACAATCAAGGTTGGACCCCTGGACAACGCACTAAATAAGAGAAACGCCTCCGTTAAAACAATTGATAAAAAAGATGAGGATGGCAATTCTGCCGGCACTTCTGTAATATTAAGTTTTACAGAATATTGAAATTTTGCCTGTTCGACCGGCATCAGCCGGGCGGGCGTAAAACTTTCTTAAGAACCATTGAATAAACAATGCCGAAAAACAAACGTGCCTGCGTTACCTCAATTAATTTTATCTGATCAGTACCGAAGTGCCTTTCTTAAAAAAGGGCTCTCCCGTGTCGGCGTAAATATATTGGAGGGTCCACGCATAGGTGCCGCTTTCCTGGGGTAATCCTTTAAACAATCCATCCCACTTTTGAGTAAAGTCGGTTGTTTGAAAAACGATCTGCCCAAACCGGTTATAAACTCTAAATAACAGGTTGTTTGCTTTAAATGCATTAATTGGATAGAGATAATCATTCAGTCCGTCGCCATTGGGTGTAAAGGCCGTAGCCACGTCAATGTAACAGTTGCTTAAAACTCTAATAGGTTTCGTAAGGGTGTCGCTGCAGTTTTGACTGTTTTGCACAACAAGAGTAACATAATATGTTTGCGACACGGACGGGGGTGCATATAAAAACGGCGGAGGATTTTGCAGGATACTGGCTGTGCCGTTACCGAAATTCCAATTCCAGGTGGTGATTTTGCCAATGCTGGTGTCTTTACAAACCGCCTGGTCTTGCGGACACAAAAGCGAAGGTGCTGAGAAGTTGGCCTTCAGTTCGTTATCCAGCACAAAACTTATTTCAGCACTGTCGCGGCAAACGCCATTGCTAACGGTGAGTTGTACTTTTTGCTGGCCGAACTGTGTATAGATGTAAACCGGGTTTTGTTGGTTTGACGCAGCCCTTTCATTAAATTTCCAGGACCATTGATTGATGCCGTTTCCGCCCGGGTTTAAAAATTTGGCAGTATCGGCGCTGCAGCTATAGCCTATCGTGTAGTTGATAGTTGCTTTTACTATATCGTAGGTTGAAAAAGACACCATTGAGCCAACCGGTGTTTCCTGTAAACATTCGTCTAAAATGGTATTTCCATCGCTGCCTTTTACCAGTGTAACCTGTTGTGTGCCTTGTTTGTTTATAGGCCCGGATAAAGTAAGTGTAACCACGCTGGTGATATTATTACCGCAGCCTGTGGCGGCGCCGGTTATCGTTACTCCCGACGCGGCATTAATGGTAAAATCGCTGCCATTGGGCGCAACCGAGGCACATAATATTGGCTTTCGAAAAACCACCTTTAACTGGATGGGCGAACAACCCACTGCGGAAATACTGTCGAACGGGGCAGGCTGTAAAGAGGTGATGGTAAACGAACCCGTAATGCCTTCGCTCATAGGCGCTTCGCAATAATCCAGCAGCGTATTACTATCGCTTCCTTTTTTTGTGGTGATGGTATAACTGCCGGGCGGTAAGGGGCTGTCAAACTGTAATACCAGGCTATCCATATCAAAACCGTTACCGCAATTTACGCCCGTTGCTTTTATTATTTTTATGTTTGAGGATGATAGTTCAAAATCGCTTCCATCTGCCGCCAGGCTATTGCAGCGCATCTTTTTATTGAGGTGGATGGAAATAGTTTTGCCATCGCAATGTGGCTGGGTAGAGGTGATGGCAGATGCAGTTGAATCGGTAATGCTGCCGCTGCCTCCGCCGAATGACAATGAATAGCCGCTTTGCGTGTCGGTAAAATGACTGACCAGCAACAGGTATTCGTGGCCAACGATCATGTCGGGCATTTTGCTGAATAATGGCATGCCTATACCTTCGCAAACCGTCAGCGATGTGCCCGATGGATTTGCTCCTGTTCTGCCGCTTTCGCCGCTCCAGTTGCATGCCACAAACAACGTTTTGTCGGTGTAAACATCATTGGGGTCGCGGTTTGTAATGTCGAACAACTCCCAGTCATAATCATCCGAGAGATTACTGGGTAAAATTTCGAAGCCCAGTGTACCGGCTTTAAAACAGGTGAATTTGTACCAGTAGGGGTTCTTATCCTGAAAAATGGAGCCGTTGGCAGTACATGGCGTAGGAATTAATTTTGTTCCGCAAATAGCCACGCTGGTCTGTTTAAAAACTGTAGATCCGCAAACGGGGAAAGCGGTAGTAGGATTTTGCCCCAGGTTTGTACAAGCTTGAGAAAACGACCTTCCCGAAATAACGGAGAACAACAAAATCATTAAAGCTTTCCTCATAATTAAAAACGTAAAGGTAAAAGAGCGCAGCCAATACCGGTTCGCTGCTTATAACAACGGCAAATTACCAACCTTTATTTCTATTTGATTTGCCTTGTATGGTAAGGTCACTATTGCAATTTCAGGCGGAGAATATTATCTTTTACGAAAATTTTTCCTGTTTTGATGAATGGCTTTTCCGGTCATTCGTTTTAAAATCAACTGACAAAAGCCATGGATAAAAACTTTAATGAAAAAAATGGGTTTCAATCCATTGATGAATATATTGGCCGCTTTCCCATTGCAACACAGAATTTGCTGCAGCAGGTTCGGCAAACAATAAAGTCCGCCGCCCCCGACGCCACAGAAGCAATTAGTTACCAGATGCCCACCTTTAAACTGAATGGAAACCTGG
Organism: Chitinophagales bacterium; assembly: GCA_038204535.1. Taxonomy (GTDB): domain Bacteria; phylum Bacteroidota; class Bacteroidia; order Chitinophagales; family Chitinophagaceae; genus Segetibacter. The sequence continues at coordinate 3,751 of JBBRCW010000248.1, forward strand.
TTCATTTTGCCGGGTATAAAAATCACATAGGTTTTTACCCGGCACCGGTTGCCATTAAAGAATTTCAGCAGGAATTATCTGTTTATAAGAATGCAAAAGGATCTGTTCAGTTTCCCCTGGACCGTCCTTTACCGCTTGATCTTATCCGCCGCATGGTTATTTTTAGAGTGGAGAAAAATAAAATGAAGCCCGGTAAGAAGAAACCATAAGATAAAATGTCAACCTATTTTCATAAAATCCCGGAGGGAGGCTTTTCTAAAAAATGAAAGCCCCCGGCAATCGGAGGCTTTAAATAGTTTGTTGCAGTTTAATATAAAAAAGAAAAATTGGATTTATCTGGATGGTATGACCCAGCAATGTAATCCAATCCGCCATTTTCCATTGTACTATACTGAACTGGTAATCTGTTCACTACCCTGCTGAACTGGTAATCTGTACACTATTCACTATTCGTTATTCACTGTTCACTACCCCGTTTCCATTGTACTATGCTGAACTGGTAATCTGTTCACTATTCGTTATTCACTGTTCACTATTCGTTATTCACTGTTCGTTATTCACTATTCACTGTTCACTACCCCGTTTCCATTGTACTATGCTGAACTGGTAATGTAATGCTCCATGTTCTCGATAATAAATTTCTGCTCGTCGATAATGAATTTAACCGCATCACCGATTGAAATTATTCCTACCAATATGTCCACTTCCACAACAGGTAAATGCCTGATGAAATTTTGGGTCATCAGCTCCATGCAATCATTTATAGAGGTTTCGGGAGTAACGGTTATTAATTCAGAGGTCATAATTTCGGAGATCGTGGTTTCCTTACTTGATCTGCCTTGTAGAATGACCTTGCGTGCATAATCTCTCTCTGAAAAAATGCCTACCAGCTTTTCATTCTCCGTTACCAAAAGCGCACTTACCCTTTTATTGACCATATATTCAAGGGCATCATACACTGTGTCAGTCGGGGAGATCGAATATGTAGCTGTACCTTTTGCTTTTAGAATGTGATGTACTGTACCCATAGTTGAATAATTTATATGATTAATAAATGGACATATCTCCTTTTAGGACCATCAAATTTCTGTTAAACGTTTGACAATAATAACCAATTTCTGCATTCGGCCAAAAGGTTTAGCGAAAAAACTATCAGCAGATGCCGAGAAAAAATGCAATTTCAATATAATCAATTTCTGCCAAACAGGCAATTCCGTTTAAAGCCATTTTTTATTTACCTGTATAATTGGTATATTGGATTTTCATTTAAAAAAGGTGCCTATTTTCACAGGCGAAACCACTTTTTGGGCTATTAGCAAAATTGCGACGTCCAATTACCGGGACGCCTTTTTTGAATGACTTAATACCAGGCAGGACCTTGAAACAAACATTGCTATGTCTAAAACTATCAGGATCAAAAAGGGTTTAAATATTAAGTTGGCCGGAAGCGCACCGAACAGTATCTCCACCGCCGGATATCCCGAAATTGTTGCTTTACAACCTGAAAATTTTGATGGAGTCGTACCAGGTTTATTGGTAAAGGAGGGCGACGATATATTGGCCGGAACGCCGGTTTTTGCCAATAAGCATAATAGCATTATACAATTTTGTTCGCCCGTCAGCGGAGAGATAGTGGAAATTTTGAGAGGGGAGAAGCGGAAAATATTGGCCATTAAAATTTTAGCCGACAAAGAAATTTCTTATATCGAGAACCAACCACTTGATCCGCTTTCGTTGAATGGCGATCAAGTGAAAGAAGTACTATTAAAAGGCGGTGCATGGCCTTTTATCAGGCAGCGGCCATACGGTATTATCCCTAATCCCGCAGTAGCGCCGAAGGCTATTTTTATTTCGGCGTTTGATTCTGCCCCGTTAGCGCCCGATCTTGATTTTGTAATGAAAGAAAAAAACGAATCGTTTCAAAATGGAATTAATGCTTTAAGCAGGCTGACCGAAGGAATGGTGCATATAAACATCAACGCCAAAACCACTGCCAGTCCTGTTTTTACCCAGGCAAAAAATGTGCAGATCAATTCGTTCGACGGGCCGCACCCCGCGGGCAATGTTGGTGTGCAGATACATCATATTGATGCCGTTAATAAAGGAGAAACAGTATGGTATGTGCATCCGCAGGATGTTGCGATTATTGGAAATCTGTTTTTAAAAGGGAGGCTCGAAGCCAACAGGCTGGTAGCATTGACCGGATCGCAGATTGAGCGGCCTTCCTATTACAATTTGCCGATAGGGTCTGCGGTGAAAAATATGATTGCCGATGGCGGAATAAAAACCGGTGCAACGCGTATAGTCAGCGGTAATATCTTATCGGGCAGAAAAGCTGGTTCAGACGGATTTATTGACTTTTACGATACCCAGGTTACCGCGCTACCCGAAGGAGAGGAGCCTGAATTTATGGGCTGGCTTTCGCCGGGCCTGAATAAGTTTAGTATGTCGCGTACTTTTTTTTCGTGGCTCACCCCCAATAAAGTTCATGCGTTTACCACTAACCTGCATGGCGAAGAACGCCCCTTTGTAGTAAGCGGCGAATACGAAAAAGTTTTTCCTATGGACATTTATCCGGTGCAGTTGCTTAAATCAATTCTTATTGAAGATTTAGATATGATGGAAAAATTGGGGATTTATGAAGTAACAGAAGAAGATTTTGCCTTATGTGAAGTCGTATGCACTTCAAAAATAAAATCGCAGGAGATCATTCGGCAAGGGCTTGAGATGATGCGAAAGGAATTCAGTTGACGATTAATATTTCACTATTTTTAAAAACCAGGAACTATAGCGATTGTTAAACAGTTAACGCGATCATTCTAATTTTTTTATATACTGCCAGGCCTTTTTGGGACAGCGTAAAAAAGCAACCGATTATGTCATTTATAAACTATTTGATTTGAAGTTAGTAAGGAAAACCCTGGATAAAGTAAAGCCCAACTTTGAGAAGGGCGGCAAATTGGAAAAGTTCTACCCGGCTTTTGATGCCTTTGAAACCTTTTTATTTGTACCTGGTGAAACTACCCCCTCAAAGGGCGCTCACATTCGCGATGCGATCGATCTTAAGCGCACCATGATCCTGGTAGTGATATCATTAATGCCCTGCCTGTTCTTTGGCATGTATAATGCAGGCTACCAGCACTACCTGGCGCTTGGCTTGGCCGATGTTACTTTTGCCGATCAATTTTTATTTGGTGCATTAAAGGTGCTGCCTTTGGTGATCGTTTCGTATGCAGCGGGTTTAACGATTGAATTTATTTTTGCCATCATTAGAAAACATAAAATTAATGAGGGCTTTTTGGTCACGGGTATGCTTATTCCGCTTGTAATGCCCATAGATGTGCCGTTGTGGATGGTTGCTATTTCAACCGTGTTCGCGGTTATAATTGGTAAGGAAGTTTTTGGCGGAACAGGAATGAACATTCTAAACCCGGCTTTAACGGCCCGGGCGTTTCTCTTCTTTGCTTACCCCACCAAAATGTCGGGCGCAGAGGTTTGGATCAATACCTCTACCGACCAGGGGCAAAAGGTGGTGGATGGATTTAGCGGCGAAACGGCTTTGGGTAATGCGGCTGCCGGATTTGCAGATAAAATCCCCAATTTCTGGGATTCTTTTTTAGGACTTATTCCGGGTTCGGTGGGCGAAACCAGCACATTGGCCTGTCTTATTGGTGCAGCCATATTATTATTTACGGGTATTGGTAGCTGGCGTATTATGCTGTCTGTATTTATCGGGGGTATTGTTATGGTAACTATTTTCAATTTATTTGGTTCAAACGTTCTCATGCAGATTGACCCATTGCATCAGATTGTGTTGGGCGGTTTTGCTTTTGGAGCAGTTTTTATGGCCACAGACCCTGTATCTGCTGCACATACCAATACAGGAAAATACATTTATGGGTTTTTGATCGGCCTGTTCGCCATTTTGTTCAGGGTGTTTAATCCGGCCTACCCCGAAGGCATGATGCTGGCAATTTTGTTTATGAATGTAATGGCGCCGCTGATAGATCATTATGTAGTAGAAGCTAATATTAAAAGACGTTTAAAACGGGCAAAATCCTAACTATGGATAGAAACAGTAATAAATACACGCTCATTTTTTCATCTGTAATGGTGATCGTTGTCGCCGTTTTGTTATCGGTGGCCTCTATTACTTTAAGCCCCTTTCAGCAGCGAAATACGCGAATCGAGAAAATGTCCAATATCTTAAGCACGATAGGTGTTACCGCGTCGCCCAGTGAGGCGGAAGCCGCGTTTCAAAAGTATATAACCGACCAGGTGGTTCTGAATTCAAACGGAGAGCAGGTTAAGGGCGATGTAAAGGCATTTGATATTGATTTGAAAAAGGAACAGGATAAGGCAAAAACCGGAAAGGCAGGCAGTGAATTGTATCCTTTGTTTGTAGGCAAAAAAGATGGGCAGTCTTATTATATAATTCCGGTAAGGGGCAAGGGATTGTGGGGGCCTATCTGGGGTTATGTTGCGGTTAAAGGAGATATGAACAGCATTTTCGGTGTAAGCTTTGGTCATAAAAGTGAAACCCCTGGTCTGGGCGCCGAAATAGAAACAGCAGGTTTTCAGGAACAATTTCCTGGTAAAAAGATTTTTGATGATGATGGAAAATTTGTGTCAGTAAAGGTGATTAAAGGTGGCGCTTCGCCATCGGATCTGCATGGGGTAGACGCCGTTTCGGGAGCCACGGTTACCAGTAACGGGGTAAGCGAAATGCTTCAGCGAACGCTGGCTAACTATATTCCATATTTTAAAAAAAGCGGTCTGGCAAAGCGATAACGGGGCAACGGATTGATCAGGTTGAATTTGCTGAGGCTAACAAAAGTGATATCACCGCCAAATAGAAATAAACGCAATTGTATTAATAAAAATTGAACGTATGAGCCAGGAAACACTCGAAGCGACCATTGTAGATAAGGAAACCAAAGAGCCTTTACTTTCACCGCGCAATAAAAAATTGTTATTCGATCCCCTGAACGATGTGAATCCCATTACTGTACAGGTACTGGGTATTTGTTCTGCTTTAGCGGTTACGGTTAAAATGAAACCTAGCATAGTAATGGCATTGGCCGTTGTGGTGGTTTGTGCCTTTTCAAATTTGGTGATATCTATCATTCGCAATTCGGTGCCAAACCGCATTCGTATAATCGTGCAATTAACCGTTGTAGCCACCCTGGTAATTTTAGTTGACCAGGTGCTAAAAGCCTTTGTGTACGATGTTAGTAAACAACTCTCGGTTTTTGTAGGCCTTATTATCACCAATTGTATTATCATGGGCAGACTGGAAGCGTTTGCAATGGGTAACAAACCGTGGCCATCGTTTTTAGATGGTATTGGCAATGGATTGGGATATGGATTGATACTGGTGCTGGTTTCGGCCGTTCGCGAACTTTTTGGATCGGGAGAACTGATGGGCTTTCGTATAGTACCAGAGTCCTTTTATAAAATGGGCTATTTCAACAATGGCCTGATGATAATGCCGCCAATGGCGCTTATCACGGTGGGTATATTTATCTGGATACAACGCAGCCGTAATAGAAAATTAATCGAAAACAAATAATTAAACTTGCTATATGGATAACATAAACATTTTTGTAAAAGCGGTTTTTATTGAGAACATGATCTTTGCCTACTTTCTGGGCATGTGCAGTTACCTGGCAATTTCTAAAACAGTCAAAAGTGCGGTAGGTCTTGGCCTGGCGGTCATATTTGTGCTGGGGGTTTCGGTGCCGGTTTGTTACCTGCTCGAAAACTATGTGCTAAAGGCGGGCGCCTTACAATGGTTATCGCCTGGGTTTGCTGATGTAGACCTGAGTTTTTTAAGTTTTATTATGTTTATTGCTACGATTGCTTCTATTGTTCAATTGGTAGAAATGGTGGTGGAAAAATATGCACCTGCATTATATGCCTCACTGGGTATTTTTCTGCCATTGATAGCGGTAAATTGTTCCATTTTAGGCGGTGCCTTATTTATGCAGGAAAGAGAATACGCAACCCTTGGCCAGGCCACCTTTTTTGGTTTAGGATCGGGCGTTGGCTGGTTTTTGGCTATCGTGGCCATTGCTGCTATACGAGAGAAAATCAGGTATTCAAATGTGCCGGCACCGCTGCGCGGTTTGGGTATTACATTTATTATAACCGGGCTAATGGGTATTGCGTTTATGAGTTTTATGGGTATTACCCTTTGATCGATTAACACTATGGCCTCAGCTGTGATTGAAGCCTATTTGAAGCAGAATTTTATTTGGCAACCAATAATGTAAAAAGGAATGATAATTATAGCCATTGATATGACCACCATAATTTCAAGTGTCATCATATTTTTCGTGTTTAATTTTCTGCTGGTCTATCTCATCCTTTTTGCAAAAAATAAGCTGGTTCCATCGGGGCTTGTAAAAATTAAAATCAATGGCCACGAAGAAATTGAGGCAGAGACCGGCTCGACCCTTCTAAGCACTTTATCGGCCCAGAAAATATTTTTGCCCTCGGCATGCGGCGGCGGTGGTACATGCGCCATGTGCAAATGCAGGGTGCTTTCGGGCGGCGGCGAAATATTAACCACCGAAGTAGGCTATTTTACCCGTAAAGAACAACAGAATAATTGGAGACTGGGCTGTCAGGTAAAGGTGAAGCAGGATATGGAGATAGCCATACCCGAAGAAGTTTTGGGAATTAAGAAATG
>JBBRCW010000249.1:0-10423 GCA_038204535.1 Chitinophagales bacterium
CATAAGGCGTAAGGACGCGAAGGCGTGGAAATGGGTTTAAGGCATAGGGTTTAGGGTAAAAGGTGTAAGGCATAAAGCGTAAGGACGCGAAGGCGTGGAAAAGGGTTTAAGGCATAGGGTTTAGGGCAGAAGGGTAAAAGGTGTAAGACATAAGGCGTAAGGACGCGAAAGGCGGGGGTTATGGATGAGTGGAGAAAGGCTTATGGCGTTGAGCAGAAGGCCGAATGCAAAAAAATCTATTGGCCTGGGGCCGAAGGAAATATTAGGAAGGTATAATGCTGCAAGGCTGGGTGAGGAGGACCGGGGAGTTAAATAATGGGACAGCGCTGGTTGTTATGTCATCCCGACAAAGGAGGGATCCGCTGTTGTTTAGAAGGGATTCCTCCTTCGTCGGACATATGGTTCAAATTCGATCATTAATAATTAAAATGCTGTCGTTATTCTGATCCCGATTTTTGATGGGGGAGGAGTCATTCACATAAGAGAATTTGTGTTTTGCCTCCTTGTGCCTTTTTGTCTGACCAACTGGCGTCAGCCGGGCGGACGTGAAATTTTCTTAGACCTCACCCCCGGCCCTCCCGTGCTGACTGATCAGGTTCACCAAAAGGCAATGAGTACCGGCGGTATTTCTGTATCGGAAATTGTGCCAGCATCCCTGCATTTGCTTTCGTTCCATTAATCACTTTTCATTATTCATTATTCATTATTTACTACTCACCACTCACCTTCTACATGTATATTTATATCGTAAAGGTTTGATCCATTAAAGCCTTCAACCTCTAAAACAAATTTTGCAGCGTATGAAATTATTTTGTTTTTGTAAATAGCTCTGTTCATTAAAAAAATTTCAAAGTATTAATATTTTACCCAATTAATTATCTGCCAACAGTTCCATCAATCGCCGGATAATATTATAGTTACCCTTCATCATAAACAAGCATCACATCAAAATCAAATTTATTCGCAGTACCCAACAACTCTATACTAACCTGCATTGGGTAATCTTTCTTATAAGGCACTTTTTCCCATAAATCTTTTGGAATATTAATTGGTTGGCTTAATGTTATAGTTGGCCTGAAATGATACAGGCTGGGGTTTATAAAAATTGGCGGCGCTTTGACTGTTAAAAAAGTACCACTTATGCAGGTAACCTGTATATACAAACCATTATTAGTAAGTTGCTTACCCCATTCATCAGGATGCGACCATTCAAATAACGGAGTTAACAGTATGTTTTTAATTTCAATAAATGAACTTTGGTTCACCAAAACAAAATCTTTTTTTCTTTCATCGTTAGTAAACCGCATACCTAAATTTTTTTTTATAGAAGCTGTTCCTTCTATACTGTAGTTAGTGCCAGCCCCTGCGCCATGCATTATCAACAATTTGTTTTTTACCATTTCCGTAAGCAGCCTTTTTACCGTAGGCTGGGGCACATTTAACTTCTCAGCAATTTCACCCGATTTGGAACCCGGATGGTTTTCAATAAAAGAATATATTTTTTTCTCTCTTGCAGATAGAGTACCACTTTTTGCCAGCACTTCAAGCTTTGCCATTAATTGACTTTGTATATTTTTCAGACAATCCAAAAAAAACATTACCCAAGGGTAAACATCTTCTCCTGGGCGCTGCCGCTGACATTGCATTAAAATTCTATAGTATTCTGATTTCCGGCTTTCGATTTCATGTTCAAAACTTACATACTGCACCCATGAATAGCCGTGCTTAAGTAACAATAGCGTTCCCAACAAACGGCTTAACCGTCCATTACCATCCTGAAACGGATGTATGCTGAGAAAATCGTAAATAAATACTGCTGCTTTTATTAATGGTAATGTTTGCTTATCTGATTTATACCATGCTAGCAAATTACTCATGGTATCGTTAGTGGCTATGCCCGGCTCCGTGGTTTTAAAAATCACTTGTTTTGAACCATCAACATTTTCTGCTTCTACCACATTACTGTGTTGTTTATAATTTCCTTTGTGCCAGGCATCTTTTTCACTATACTTCATCAGGGTATTGTGCAGATGTTTCAGATTGGTTTCATTAATTTCTATATCCCTGAAAGATTCGGCTATCAGTTCCATCGTTTCAAAATAGCCGGCTACTTCCTGCTGATCCCTTTCCTCTAATTTTGAAATGGACAGATTGTTAATCAATACAGCTACTTCATCATCTGTCATTTTAGAGCCTTCAATTCGTGTGGATGCACCCACACTGCGAACTGTGGCAATAGACTTCAATTGCTTCAGCGTTTGCCCCTCTCTTTTCTCAATTGTTGCCCATGAGGCATCAAACCGGTCTATCTGGCTTATTTCATTGGTCAATTGCATCCAGTTGGGAGCAAAAGAAAAGGTATGAATTGTATTTGGCATCTTACTTTGATTCGATTTGATACGCTAAAATACGATTTTAATCAAATTTTGAAACTACACTTTGATTCGATTTGGTACGATTGTATCCGAAAATGATATGATATAGGCGAAAATGTCAACTTTCGACATGAATTTTAAATATTGATGAAAATCAGTAATTTTTTCAACGTAAACACTTCCTCCCCAATCAAATGTTTCACTTCCATCTTCAACTGGTAATAATTATCTAACACCTGGTGTTGGTAACATCCGTTATAACTTGATAGCATGCTAACTTATTATTATCTTCCGAAAGCATTCATCTAAAAGGGTAAAAGGTGTAAGACATAAGGCGTAACGACGCGAAAGGCGTGGAAATGGGTGTAAGGCAAAAGGGTAAAAGGTGTAAGACATAAGGCGTAAGAACTGGAAAGGCCTGGGGTTATGGATGTAGTGGAGAAAGGCTTATGGCGTTGAGCAGAAGGCCGAACGCAAAAAGCGATTGGCCTGGGGCCGAAGGAAATATTAGGAAGTATAATGCTGCAAGGCTGGGTGAGGAGGACCGGGGAGTTAAATAATGGGACAGCTCTGGTTGTTATGTCATCCCGATAAAGGAGGGATCCGCTGTTGTTTAGAAGGGGTTCCTTCTTCGTGGGACACATGGTTCAAATTCGATCAATAATAATTAAAATGCTGTCGTTATTCTGATCCCGGTTTTTGATGGGGGAGGAGTCCTTCAAATGAGAGAATTTGTGTCCTGGCTCCTTATACCTTTTTGCCTGTCCGACTGGCGTCAGCCGGGCGGGCGTGAAATTTTCTTAGACCTCACCCCCCGGCCCCCCGTGCAGACGGATCAGGCTCACCAAAAGGCGATGCGTACGGGCGGTATTTCTGTATCGGGAATTGTGCCAGCATCCCGGCATTTGCTTTTGTTCCACTCTTCACAATTCACCCATCCATTAATCACTACTCACTATTCATTTTCACTATTCGTTATTAACTATTCATGGTCCTTTAAACTCACCAAGGAGAATTTGTTTAAGACAGGCGGCATTTATTAATTGGTTTGGACGCCATAAGGAATACGATAAAATTGACATGGAAACGATTGCATTTGATGTTCGCATTCTTAACTTTAAAGAAAAATGATATGAGCTGGAAAGTGCTTAAAACAAAATCGGAATACATTAAGGCGGTTCAACGAACCATGGAAATATTTCATGCTGAGGATGGAACGCCTGAGGCTGATGAATTGGATTTATTGTTGGTATTGGTAAAGGATTATGAAGATAAAAACATACACCTGCCGGCAGTGGATCCTATTGAAGCGATAAAACTTAAGATGGAAGAACATGGCATGAAAGCAAAGGACCTCGAATCGGCCATTGGTACTAAAGGCCAAGTGTCGGCGGTCTGAATGCCTTCCTGTTAAAAAATAACCTTCAAGCCTTTAGACAGCATTCAGAAAGCGTCTTAATGTTGGTACAAGCGGACGGTTATTAGCCTAAAAAAAGAAAGTTCAATTACAGATGTATAAAGGAAGAAAAGTGAAAAAATAAATTCATATTTTGGGGTATACTCTAATAAAATGAATGATCATTTTGAATAAAGGTTGGTCACCCTAAATTAAAATGCCTTCATCCGCGAAACCAAAGTCATTTTTCAGACCTAACTTTATTCGTCGAGCCGAAACTGCTGCCGATAGCTAACTACAGCCGATTGAACCAACGTCATGCCCTGCTTGCAGTAATACTTTTGTTACCAGCAGTACTATTTCGATTTATCACGATACTCAAAATATTCAGTCAAGCTCTCATTCCATGCTTTGCGTAAAAGCTCTTTTACCCATTCTGGAAGTCTCTCTTCGGGAGATCCACTGATTGTCCCTGCTAAGGTCTCACCCCAAGCAAAATTACTTGCAAGTGGCAATTGAACCTTGTCTTCTTGTAACCTTTCTTTATAAAGCTCCTCTATTCCATTAGCCTTTTCGACAAAAACGTTTCCAAAATTTTCATAATCATCTCGTTTAAGTTCGTATTTGCTCATTTTCTATTATTAAAATGGTTCATTTAAAACTGGTTTTTTATAATATTTTTTCAAATGTAGAAATGCCTTATTTATTCTTTTACATAAGTCAGTCTCTGATTTCACCTCAAACTTCGTCGAAAAATACTTCTCGGTATTTTTCTTGTTATTGGTAATGTTATAATCAACCATTGTTCCACTTTTTGTAGTGAAGACAATTTCGTCCTTGTAATCCTAAACTATGTCGATGTCGTAGATGGGAATAATTTGCTTTTTCTTTTCGGGTTTAGAAGTTGAATATTGCTCCTCATATTCAATTATAAGGTTATACTTATCATACGAAAACAATAAGTCTTTGAAATGGGTAGGGTTAAAATTGGAAAAACCGAATTCAACGGGTGGGTATACATCATATTCTTGGGGCGTATATTTTTTCAGCTTGTCTTAAAATCCAAGTTTCCGTGTCAACTTTCGACGCTTTACTATCGTCAACCTCCTCTTCTTCTTTTGCTTTTCCTATCGAAAATGTTGACGAATTACCGCTTACAATTGGATAAGATGAGTTGGGATAAATAGAAGGAATGCTTGTAGTGGTTTTATGAGAATTTTCTTTTCCCCAAACCACACCGCAATAAGGGCATGTGTCACCCTATTAATTGCCTTGTCAGGTTTGGGTTCACCAACAAGCATTTTATAAAAACTAGTGTCGTCTTTATAGTCACTAGGAGCATAAATAACTTTGGTGTTAAAATTAAGTGTCAAGAAAAATAAGGTTATTAGTAATGTTGGAAGTAGTATTACAAACCATATAAAAGTTGCTTGTAGTTCTTTGTCAACTAGTCCAATTGAAACTGTAGCATTTATTTCAGCAAGTGCAGCAAAAATTGCAATGATTGTCAAAGGGTTTGAAATGGATTTTATTTTCTCTGTCATAATGTATGGTTGTCTTGTAAAATTACTTCTAACAAGCGGGGCTTTGTGCTGGGCTGGCGAAGTTTCGTGGTATAAACAAAATCAATGGCAATACGGTTTTCGCCACCATAGTTTACCAGTTTGTATGTGATGCGTGATGCTGTATAATAAAATTGATTGCTTCATACACGCTTATTTTAATGGCTTCGCCCGCCTTACTCACAGCAATTTTGCGGTCTTTATCAACTACTTCAATGAAACCCGGGGAAAAGTGAAATAAAAAATATGTGAGAGCCGTAGGTTCGATTCATATGTCCGATAACAGTAGAGGTAAAACATGCGTGGATTTTTGTGGTTAATTCAATTCCATAAAATCTGACCCTTTGATCCCATGCCTCAAAATAAATGATTTAGGCTGAGTCCATGCGCTATTCGGAAAAACCTGAAACCTTTTTAGACATAAAATAAAAGAGCCTCATATTTCTATAAAGCTCTTTTTAGTGACCCCGTCATCCCGCTATTCGGGAAAACCTGAAACCTTCCCGACCTGAGGTCGGGATACTCTATTCAGTTGAGCTACGCTGCCAATTATTTCAATTCGCGTTATTCCGCTGTTCGGAAAAACCTAAAACAATCGATGGAAAAACATAAAATAAAAGAGCATCATATTTCTATAAAGCTCTTTTTAGTGACCCCGTTATCCCGCTGTTCGGAAAAACCTGAAACCTTCCCAACCTGAGGTCGGGATACTCTATTCAGTTGAGCTACGCTTAATAAGCTCTGCAATGCGAATTTTGCTCTTCCAATCTTTTAGCTGTTTTTCACGTTTCATTGCCCCATCCTTTGTTGGAAACATTTCAGTATATACTATCTCCCAATCTTTTGCTTTGGCAGTATGACCTTTATGTAAAGCGAGATGCTTTTTCAGCCGCTCCTCCACTGATGTTGACGAGAAGCCTATGTAGTAGGAATCAAGCGTTTTGGAATAAAGTATATAAGTAATAAACATGCATAAAAAAACCCACCATTAAGGTGGGTTAGTGTGACCGCGTTAGGATTCAAACCTAAAACCTTCTGATCCGTAGTCAGATGCTCTATTCAATTGAGCTACGCAGCCAATATGTCAATTTTGCATTAGCAATCGTCTCTAAAACCTTCCCGACCTCTGGTCGGGATGCTCTATTCAATTGAGCTACGCAGCCAATATGTCAATTTTGCATTAGCAATCGTCTCAAAAACCTTCCCGACCTCTGGTCGGGATGCTCTATTCAATTGAGCTACGCAGCCAATATGTCAATTTTGCATTAGCAATCGTCTCTAAAACCTTCCCCGACCTCTGGTCGGGATGCTCTATTCAATTGAGCTACGCAGCCAATATGTCAATTTTGCAATAGCAATCGTCTCTAAAACCTTCCCGACCTATGGTCGGGATACTCTATTCTCCCGATTGCTATCGGGATGAGCCACGCTGCCAATTCCCCTTTTCGGGCTGCAAATATAGGTTGAATATTTTTTTTGCCAAGAAATTTTACAATTCTTCTTAAAATATCTTTTTAACGTGAAGCGCTGTTCACCTTTATTTTTGTTACACAAATATAATTTTATGCCGCACGAAGCCATTTCAGTTTTCGATATGTTTAAGATAGGAGTGGGGCCTTCAAGTTCGCATACGCTGGGGCCATGGCGGGCTGCACTGGCTTTTTTAAAAAGTGTGGAAGACAATGGCGGCCTGGATGAACTTAAAAGCATTACGATCATTTTGTATGGGTCGCTGGCGAAAACAGGTAAGGGGCATGGCACCGATATCGCCGTTATTTTGGGCCTTTGCGGCGAAGACCCAGAAACAACTGATGTAAATACCATCACCGAAAAAATTGAAAAAATAACACGGGCCAGGCAATTGATGGCAGGTGGCAGAAAGGTTATTGAATTCGATCCTGCCGAAAATATTCAGTTTCTTTTTACCGATAGTTTGCCTTTTCATCCCAACGGATTAACCTTTTTAGCCACTATGAACAATGGCCACCAATGGAGCGAAACTTTTTATTCTATCGGGGGTGGTTTTATTATTAAAGAAGGGGAGGTGCTTGATAAGTCCAGTGAGATAGATCTTCCATTTCCTATTAATACTGCCGGCGACCTTTTGCACTGGTGTATGAAAACAGGGCTTTCAATTAACGAGGTGGTGATGGAAAATGAACATACCTGGCGCAGCGAGGAGCAGACCCGCCTGAGTATGCTGCACATCTGGCATACGATGCGGGACTGTATGTATCGCGGATGCCACCGGTTTGGCAGTTTGCCGGGCGGGCTGCACGTAAAACGCAGGGCTTTTGACCTGAATAAAAAATTAATTGGGGGAAGACCTTATTCTGATTATGATAGCTGGATATTGGCCATAATACAAGGCGGCGTTCATTTTAATTATACGCTCGACTGGGTAAGTTGTTTTGCCCTGGCAGTAAATGAAGAAAACGCGGCCTTTGGCAGAGTGGTGACTGCACCTACCAACGGCGCAGCGGGTGTGATACCTGCAGTGCTGCAATATTTTATCGTTTTTTGCGATGGCAATGACGATGATAAGATCATACGATTTTTATTAACGGCTGCCGAAATCGGAAGCATTTTTAAGAAAGGCGCCACCATATCGGCAGCAATGGGCGGCTGCCAGGCAGAGATAGGGGTTTCGTCGGCAATGGCTGCGGCCGCGCTGACCGAAGCTATGGGTGGCACCCAGCGCCAGGCTATGATGGCGGCTGAAATAGCCATGGAACATCACCTTGGTTTAACCTGCGACCCCATTGGCGGATTGGTTCAGATACCCTGCATTGAACGCAACACCATGGGGGCCATAAAAGCGATTACGGCTTCACAACTGGCATTGCAAAGCTCTCCTGATTATGCAAAAGTTTCGCTCGATAAAGTAATTGCCACCATGTGGAATACTGCACTGGATATGAACAGTAAATATAAAGAAACATCTGATGGCGGTTTAGCCGTCCAACTGCCTATCAGTCTGAGCGAATGCTAACAAAAGCTTATCGGCTTCCATCAACCCGAAACATTTTTTTGTTATGCCTTACCTATAGCCGATGGTAGTTTAACGTCGTTACTATTAATGATTTTGCCGCCTTTGGATACAATGTCGGCTTTAACATTTTTAAAATTTTCAGGGTCAATTGGCCTGACAGCATCTTCCATTATATAAGTGTCAAATCCTTCGGAAAGCGCGTCCAAAGCGGAATAATAAACACAATAGTCGCCCGCAAGGCCAACCAGGTAGATTTCCTTTATTCCTCTTCCGCGTAAGTAATCACCTAAACCGGTCGACTTTTTATGGCCGTTATCGTAAAAGGCGCTGTAGCTGTCTATTTCAGCATCCATTCCCTTTCTAAAAATCGCCTCGGCTTTTGTTACGCTTACTTCGGGCGAAAATTCGGCGCCCTCGCTGCCCTGTACACAATGGTCTGGCCAAAGGGTTTGTTCCATTTCGAATAATTCAATTTTTTCAAACGGAACGCGGCCTGGGTGGTTTGATGCAAAGCTTTCATGATTTTCGGGGTGCCAGTCCTGTGTAGCGACTACCAGGTCAAAATAATGCTGTATGCCATTTATGATCGGTATAATTCCATCTCCATCGGTCACTGCCAGCGAACCACCGGGTAAGAAGTCATTTTGCATATCAATTATAATCAGAGCTTTCATTCTGTATAGGTTTATCAGGGTTTGTAATGTTGGTAACTGTAATGCAGTTTAATTGCTGTTTAAAGCTGCGTAAAAAACTAACGATGCTGATCGTAATAGTTTATTTTAATGGACTGGCTCAGAGTTTGTAATTCGCCTTCGGTCAATTCGGGCGTGCCGGTTGTCGCGATCGCTTCTTTTAGCTGATCCATTGTTCTTATACCAGCAACAGCACAAGTAACCGACTTATTATTTAGTACAAACTGTTGGGCGGTCTGGCTTCTGCTGCGTATTTCGCCCGATAATAATTTTATCGAATTTGCTGCATCCGCTACTTGTTTTTCTGTGTAATGCAAATAAACTTTTGCTGGTTTATCAACCAATAGGCCGCCTGCAATCGTGCCCCGGGCCAATACCCCAATGTTATTGTCGGCCAGCAAAGCAAAAGCCTCTTCTTCGGGTCTGCGGTCCAATAAACTATACTGCATCATCACGCTTACAATATTTGACCGCTTTATAAATTCTTTAATCACATTGGGCCTTATGGACGAAATACCGTAATAGCGAATTTTGCCCTGCTTTTTTAATAATTCAAAAGCCTCAATGGTTTCGTCCATCGGGTCATCGAGAGTGCCACCATGCAGCTGGTATAAGTCAATATGGTTGGTATGCAGCCTTTTTAAACTGGCCTCCACAGCCGAAAGAATATATTGTTTTGATGGATTCCAGTTCCATCCGCTACCGTCACTGCGCCACTGGTTACCCACTTTGGTGGCAATTAAAACTTTTGAACGTTTATTCATCAACGCCTTTCCCAACGATTTTTCATTAGCGCCTTTATCGTACAGGTCTGCGGTATCAAAAAAATTTATACCATTCTCAATAGCATGGTGAATGAGTTTTTCATTGTCGGCCTGTGTACCTTTTAAAGACATACATCCAAAACCAATTTCGCTTATGCGTAAATCAGATTTTCCCAGTGTTTTGTACTCCATCTTATTAACCTTTAATTGTAAAAAACAATTCTTTAGAATATCAGGATCTAATAAAAAGTTAAGGTAATACTATTTACGTATGAAAATTAACCCCATACTTTACATTTTTTTAATCGATGAAATTATAAGACATTCACTTTTGATCAAATGCCAGCCTATGTCATTTGGTTCGCGACAATTTTATATGAAGAGTGACAACTCCCTTCTAGTCTCTGCGGCTTTCTCCTGGCAGTTTTCTGCGGTCAAATAGTAACTCCAATATCACCATCGCAACCTGGATTCGTTATTACGTAATTTGAACTTTTCCAAAATGTGGCTTCTGTCCGCTCTTTGATACCAGTCATCAAACACCAGTTCGGTTTCATTTACTAAAGCGGTTCCAAAATCAGTTTGCCTGTATTTATGAAGGGTATTCAAAAATTCATTTGGATTCTGCAATTCTTTCTTGAA
>JBBRCW010000250.1:0-10324 GCA_038204535.1 Chitinophagales bacterium
CAGACACAACTGGCAGCAAGCAGATTAAACGCAAAACTAACGTATGCTTTTAAATCAGCAGCAGTATGACGATAAATTAAAGAAAAGCATCAACCATCAATCAATTATCACTACTTTTTCAACTCCTTCAAAAGTTCTTTAGCATGCCTGTTATAGGATGTAATTTTACTATTTGCAACAGAGTTGAGTAAGGGCAGGGCTTTTTCAGAATTGCCTTTTTTTAGGTGAATAAGCGCCAGATACCACTTTGCTTTCGTAATTAACTGTTTGTTCTTCGCATGGCCAATTACCCATTGCAGGTTTTCTTCTGCCTTCTTAGCATTATTGGTCTGTATAAAGGCCAGCCCCTTATAATAGTGGCCAAGTTCCTGTATGTTTTGATTACTGTTAACATCTTCATCATTGCCGGGAGGGCTACGCAGGATGGGTATATTGGCAAGGTCAATCGTTTGAATAGTAGTGTAATGGGAGTCTGCATAATCATTTAAAGCATCTGCAAGCAGCCTCGGCTTTTGATCGGGTATATTGTCTTTAGCAAAAAAGCTATCGAAGAGATTAGCGTAATCTATTTTAACCGGGACTGGTTTATTAGTAAGCGAATCTGGCGGGGTATTTACCACAATTTCCGGCTTAACATTGGTTTGCTTTTCGGACGTATCAGCCTTGTTATTGTTTGCCACGGTTACAGGGCTGGTTTCACTGACTAAATACCATACAATGCCGGTAACAACAACTAATAAACAAGCCGCAGCAGCTATTCTAAGCCACAAGGGTAAAGAAATTGATTTAGTACTTTTTTTTTGTCTCAACCATTCTTTACCCGCTTTTTCAATCAGGCTTTTAATATTTGATTCGTCAATAGAACGATATTCAACACCAACCTCTCCAGACGACTTTTGTTTTCTATTTTGTAGAAAAAGGTTTTGGCGAAGATCTATTTCGAATTGCAGATTTTCCTGTAATAGCGCATTATTGTTCACTTCGAGCATAAATTGTTTCTCCTGCTCCGGTGTCATTTTATCATCCAGGTAAAGCTGTATGCTTTCATATTGTTCAATAGAGAATTCCATTAAAGTTTAATTTTTACCTTTTGTTTATCAACAATTCTTTTTAATTTTTGAACACATCTGTAAGTTATATCTGCGGGGTCCCGGCTCTCAAAATCCACATCTGGATATTTATCCGCTATTTCATTATCAGTTTTTTGGTTCAACCTCCACCTTATAAAATTTTTGCACCTTTCATCCAATTCAGCAAAAGCCCTCTCATATAATGCATATTCAAAATCGGTTAATTCCTTTTCTGCAACTTCCGAAAAAACATGAGAAAGCGACTTGCTTTTAGATTCAATTGCCACATCTGGATCGCCTTCATATTGATTGCCGGGATGAGTTCTCATAAATTTAGTTAATGCCCTTAGTTGATTAAAGCAATAAGCAAACAGCGCGGTTCTAACAGACGCTCCCCGCTCTTCCCAACCATTCATCCTAATATCAATATAAAATTTAAACAGCCCATATTCAAAAGCAATTTTTAACTGTTCTTCAATCGTATAAAGAATGGAATCTGTGACACAATTATGCCAAAATATTTTCTTAAAATCCTCAAAGTATAACTTAAAAAAACACAAAAAAATCCGACTTTGTACGGTTTCTTCATTCTGACGGCAATGAATCACCAACTTAGCCGGAACTTTTAATTCGTTGCAATCCATTTTTTGCTTGAGTTTGATTAGGTGGATGAAAGTACTATAAATCTAAATAAATAGATTTGAAAACACCCAATATTAAAACTCAAGCAAACCCAAAACGCAAGCTAACCACTCTTAGTTAATAGCTGAATTTTAAAAATATCATCTATTGAAAGGATTTATTAAACCCTTTAACATTTCTTTAAGTCACTCCATTAGAACAAAGGCTTCCCAAAAACGAAAAATGAATGAACCTGAGCTATAATGTCCACTTTTTGTGCCATCTAATTATAAAAGGTTAGCTCCAGTAGACGATTCATTTACCACCTTCTAAGTAGGTGGAGTGACAGCCAGACCCAAAGGGGCGTTTCGCACTAGCCAGCGCTTCTTTTAAGAACAAAAACACTTTTGAAAAGCAAAGCCAGCAGCACATAACCACCGCCTCGGGCGGTGGATTTTGAGGTTCAACTAAATAAAAAAGTTTACAAAAGAGATGAGTTTTAGATGATTTGTGCTATTAGACAATAAGGGTGCAAACGCACACATTATTCTTCACATTTTAAAACTTTTATCATGAAAACTTACAAATGCAAATTGCTGACAATTTCGGTTTGTATCATGCTGGTTTGTGGCATTCTTTTTCCTGGTTCTGTCAATTCTCAAAGTTCAGATATTACAAGGAAAAAGGTCGCGTTTACATTTGGAATGGGCCTGGTAACCGGCAACGAATATGGCAGTTCGTTTAAAAGCACATTTTCAAATGCTTCAGGTTTTTTTAGCTGGATTAATGTGGATATGGGGCTGGAGGTAAATGCTTTTTCACATTTTACAATTGCCCCAAGTATGAAAAGCCTTCTGGGAAAAGTTAAAGTGGAAGACTCCTATTTTGATAATTATTCCACAGATCGGTACAATTCAATTTTCCTTCCCGGTTTGGTGGGCAAATATTATTTCAGCGACAAAGGCAATACATCATTCTATATTTCGGCCGGTGCGTTCATGAGTATTTGCTCTTCCGGATTTGAAAAATTTGAGTATAAAGCCAACGGATTAGCAAAAGAAGCTACAATTGGTTATGAGTTTACGGACAGATATAAGCAAAAAGCCGGAAAACAGGTAAGGGCCGGATCAACTGGTTTCAAGGCAGGTTACATGTTGGTGCCCGTTAAGCTTTTCAAAGTTGGCAGTGATGCCCAAACTAAAGATTTCGGGGGATATTCTTTCACTTTAACGCGAACATTCTAACCGGTAAAAAGCTAAATATATCGGTTGTAATTCACGCTTTTTCTTCGTTATAAAATTCATACAAAAGCCATCGTTCCACCATATAACCGGTAAGCCGGTTATGGAAAATAAGCCTTCTTTATCCACCTGATTTTAAAGGCAGCATTCCTGCCTTATGAAAGTTTATTTGCAAAGGCCGTTTTATTAAACCAATCGCCCTTAAAAACTTAATGTTATGAAAACTTCACTATTTTTCCTTAGCAGCATCATGATACTTCTTGGTTGTAAAATTTCATATAACTCATTACGATCTAATGATATTCCGGTTGATATTCAAATTAAAAAAGAGGGGCTTGAATATTCTTCTAATGATTCATCATTTAAAATAAAGGGTGAGAGAATTGTGTTTCCCGGCAAGGTGTCAGCTATAAATATTGATTCCATTGATCTGAAAGCTTTGATCTATACGCATAAAGCGAAAACCAACCCTTACATAAATCCAGGAACACTTATATATTATGACATTAAATTGAAAAAAATAATTTGGTCTAAGATTACCTATTTCAGCGATGCCATTTTTTTACCAAATATGGTAATCATTCAGTTAGGCCTTAATAAGGTTATTGGCCTTAATAAAGAAACCGGTGAACAAATTTGGGAGAGAAAGGGAGGATTTAACTACTATGATAGAAATAACAAAATTGGCTTTACCGGATATATTAAAGCATTTAGCCTTGAAACAGGATTGGACTTATGGCAAAGGCCTATAGCTTCGAAATTTGACTGGGAGGAAGGCTTAATTAAAGATTCCATCTTTATTAGAACTGCCGACGGAATACACACCTTTAATTTAAAATCAGGAGAAGGTTGGGACATTAAAATGAGTACTGGCAAAGAGGACGAATTGGGGGCGCTGGTTAAAGACATTGGAAAAAGCGCCCTTTTCGCGCTTGCAGGTTTTAATTACTATGGAACCACTTCTGCTAATGAATTTTCGGGATTATCGTCCAACATTTTACTAGATTCAACAAACATTTTTTTTGCGGCAAGAGATAAGCTCGTTTGTGCTGATTTTAAAACCGGCAAAGAAATCTGGAAGGTCAAACTGCCACACAAAAAAACAGGAAAAACTATGATCACCTTTTCAGGAGATGACGTTTTAATTGTAAACAAAGCATTTTGTTATAAAAACGGGTTACCAAATTTTTACGGCAAGCCTTATTTAGCGAAATATAATAAACTAAAGGGAACTTCATTATTTTCCAGCCAATTTGAAACCAAATGGACTGTAGCCGATATAATTGAAAGTTCGAAAGGTTATACACTGCTTTCGAAGGATGCAATTCAACGGTTTTCAGTTGAAGGAGAAAAGAAGCAACATATTGTCAGTGATTCTATGAGTGGATGGAAGTATGGGGAATTTCAATATTTTGTAAATAAGATCGATTCCGGACTGTATTTTCAGAATAATATTCCTTTATCATTAGCCAATTTTTCATCGGATAATAATTCACTCACCTGGGTTCAAACAAACAGCTATTTACTCGCTTTAAATGATCAATTAGAGATAGTCAGGGCTTTTCCTAACGATCAGGTATGTTTTTCAAAAAAAGTGTCTGGTGAATTTAAAATTTACAATGTTTTTTCAAATCACGAATCCTTTATTTCAGCGGAAAATCCAAAACTGACTTTCAGCTATTTTTTTACTGACAAAAGCGACAATTTAATAGGAAAACTTACCACTCCAACTCCGGTGGATGTGCTTCATAGCCTGTATTATTTCGCTGATAAAAATAGTATTGTAACCATTCAGCCTACTAAAGATTAGTTGATTCTTCATTTGAAGAATTGAATGATCATGGTTTATTGATGTGTGTAACGTTTTTTTTTGAAGTTTGGAGTATCGACGATAGCGTTCAATTTAATTGCCTGCTTTTTGCCCCTTTATTTTTGTTAATGAAATACAAAGGAATTACATTTAATAAAATATCAAACTTTTTAATATTTCTGAAAAACTAACTGCTTCTATGCCCTTAAAAATCTTACTTTTTTTTCTTTTATTATGGCAAAGTAATGTGGTTGCAGCTCAAACAATTTCTCCTGCAAATCCGGTATTTTGTACTGGTAACAGTGTTACTTTAACTGCAAGCGGAGCTCCGTCTGGTTCAACTTTTCAATGGAGAAAAGGAGGCATTCCCATTGTTCCTCCACAAAGGAATTCTACCTATACAGCAAATACACAGGGCATGTATGACGTTATCGTTACAACCGCCGGAGTTCCGACAACTTATCCGGTGGTAGAAGTTAAAGAATATCCGATCCCTACCGCTAATTTCACGTTTGATAAAGATGATATTTGTTCAGGTTCCGGCGATATTACATTTACTGCTAGTGCAGGTATAGGAGCTCCACCATTTATTTATAATTGGAATTTTGGAGATGGCCAAACTAGCACTCTTGGCCCAATTGTAAATCATTCATTTGTTTCCTTTGGATGTAGTGGGACAACCATGTTTCCAGTTTCACTGACTATTACCGATGCAAATGGCTGTACCAGCACAAAAGTTTCTAGTAATATTAGAATCAAAAATGCCCCCGCCTTTAAAATAGTTGATGTAGATATTTTTTCGCCATTTAGCAACTGTGATAAAGCACCAACAGCAGCAAATCCAAATTTTACGCTTAATTTGAATAAGGATAGTGCAGCTGCTTGTATTACATCATATAATGTGGCTTGGGGTGACGGCCAATTCAATAACAACGTAACTTTCCCTTTTTCGCACACTTATACAAACCTGGGTGCATTTAACTTGACCGTTACGACTAATGGCACATCTTGTAATAACACTTGGACCCATGTTGTTGCCAATCAAAGCAATCCGGGTGTAACATTTGGTACTATTCCAAACACCTCAGTCGGTTGTGTACCTTTTTCAGTTCCTTTTTTAATAAGTAATTGGTCCGCTAATTCACCAGGAACAACATTTTCTTTTGATTTTTTAGATACTACATCAAAAATAAGCCTAACACTCCCTTTAAAAACCGCTCCGGATACAACTCAATTCCAAATTGATCATCTTTATTTAACGTCTCCTTGCCCTTATAATATTGCCAAACTTGAAGTTACCAATGCGTGTAAAACTAATGTTTATACAGCTAGTGGCATCCAAATAGGAACAAAGCCCCAGGCTAATTTTTCTATACCAAACTTAATATGTGAGAATATAAGCTATTGCTTTACCAGCACCTCTCAGCTCGGCTGGTCATTAAATAATTGTTCACAAGCTACAGGTTATACTTGGGATTTTGGAGATGGCGATAGTAGTGTTTTACAAAATCCTTGTCATACTTATGCCTCTCCGGGGAAATATACCGTTAAATTAAAAGTTTATAATGATTGCGGAGAAACAGAAATTCAAAAGGAAATTTGCATTACAGCACCTCCGGTTTCGTCCTTTGTCTTGGACAAAATAGCAGGTTGTGCTCCACTGACCGTAAACACATTAAATTCATCAAATGAAGATTGTTTCCCATCAACATATCTTTGGTCAATCGGTTATTCTTCTTCTAATTGCGGCACCTCTGGCAGTTGGGCTTTTATTAATAATTCCACCTCATTATCAAAAAATCCTTCATATAACTTTGTAAACCCCGGCACCTACGAAATTACATTATCAGTTACTAACGCTTGTGGTACAGTTAAGAGCAGCCAAAAAATAACAATAAAAGAGAAACCTAATATTTCCTGGCCAACAATCCCCGCCTTCTGCGATTCTATTACCTTTTGCCCAACGCCAACCATTTCGAATTGCGGATCTGATCCGCTTGATTATTTGTGGAAATTTGAAGGAGGCACTCCAACCTCTTCAATCCTCCCAAACCCTTGCTCCTTTTTTGAAGGTGCGGGTACTTATAAAATTTCTTTAAGCCTGTCAAATGAATGCGGGGTTACCATAGATAGCCAGGTTCTAAAAATCGATTCTATTATACATTCTAACGCCGGCCCCAACCAAAATTTGTGCGGGGCAACCTCCATAACTATGGCTGCAAACACGGCAACACCAGGTACAGGCCGCTGGACAAAAGTTAGTGGCCCACCAGCAACAATCCCTGCTTTGCCACATTCGCCAACTTCAACAATCGGTCTAACAACAAGCGGCCCCTATGTTTTTCGCTGGACAATTACCAATGGCAGTTGCACCAGTTTTTCTGATGTTACAATAGTCAACCATCCAAAACCACCTAAACCAACCGTAATTACACCGGGACAATATTGCTTAGATGCGACCGCTACTCCTCTTTCCGTCCCTCCCCTTCCAGACCATAGTTTAACCTGGTTTCCACCGGTTGCAGGCTCAACTGTTGCACCAACGCCTGCAACGAATACTGTTGGATGTACCGACTACCAGGTTTTGCAAACAGATGATGCCACAACCTGTCAAAGCGATCGGGCAACCATAAGGGTCTGTATAAACGCAAAGATTACCGGCAATGTTATCGGAAACAACCAAACATTGTCCTGCACAAACCCTTTGCCTATTGGGCAGGCTGCGGGCAATACGCTCTCTGGCGGTAATGGCGCTTATGTTTATGAGTGGTACAATGGAACTATGCTTTTACCCAATATTAATTCGCCAATCACTCCACCAGGTGCCGGAACTTATACAAGAATAGTTAAAAGTGGTGGGTGTATAGATACCTCTAATAAAGTAACCATTGTTGTTGAAAGTACTTTTAGCCCTATAGATATTTGTTGTTCGCAATCTATTTGCGAACGAACAGTGCCGGCTTTACTTACTGGAGCTACACCTGTAGGCGGCAGCGGTGCATTTACTTATCAGTGGGAAAGCTCAACAAATAATATTAATTTTTTACCAATCACTGGTGCGGCGGGTTTAAATTATCAACCTCCGGTTCTATTTGCAACTACCTATTATAAACGCAAAACAACCAGCGGGGGCTGCGCGGGTAATTCCAATACCGATACGATTACTGTGTATAAAAAACCAAACGCCGGTGCAATTATACCAGGCAATTCAAACCTTTGCGAGGGCAGTAATATCTCCTTTACAAATCCCACGGTAGCAGGAAAAATATTTAAATGGGATACAACCGGGCTGCCGGTAACTTTCGGTTCAATATGGAATGATGCCGGCAGTACATCGTCGGTTACCTTTACTGGTATCTCTAAAAGTTTTGCAATTCGCTTAATTGCAGTATCTGAAGGTTTTGGCAAAGGGTGTGATGTAATGGACACCAGTAATATTGTGCAAGTTACTGTTGACCCAAAACCTATCGGCGGCATTACCAGAGACGATGTAACGATATGTACAGGTGAAAATTCCGGCACAATAAACCTCACAAATCATTCAGGAGAAATTGCCCGATGGGAATCTTCTATTGATAATTTTGCAACAGTCCCAACTGTGATTCCAAATGGCACTCCTACCCACACTTTCTTTGGGCTAAATCAAACCACCTGGTTTAGGGCTGTTTTAAAAAGCGGCGTTTGCCCCGAAGTCAATTCGGGCACTACCAAAATTACCGTGGTTAATTCGGTGTCTGATGCCAACGCCGGGCCCGACCAATTTTGGTGTAACCAAACCACCGTTACGCTGGCCGGCAGTTCGCCAACAGTGGGAACGGGTAACTGGACACAAACCTGTAACCCGCCGGGTAACAGAGCAAATATTGAAGACTCAGGTTTAAGTAATACCAGAATAACGGGCCTGGTGCCAGGTCTATATTGTTTTACATGGACCATAGCAGGCAGCCCTCAATGCAAAAGTTCAGTGGACGAAGTGCAAATAAGAATATGGCCCCCAACCACTATAGCCAACGCGGGTAAGGACACTACCATTTGCGATTTTTCGGAAAGTGAATCTATAACTTTAGCTGCTACCGCGCCTCAATCATTCGAAATGGGCCTTTGGACTATTGTTTCTCAGCCACCTTCAGCTAATGGCATTTTTGGTGATGAAAATTCGCCCTCCACTTCATTCACCTTTTATAAACCAGGACCTTATACCCTTGAGTGGAAAATAAGTAACCAAAACATAAATAGCTGTGGTCCGGAAAGTGGGCAGGTAAAAATCTTCGCTTTTGAAAAGCCGCAAGCAGGGCCAATTATGGCATCATCAACCATTGTATGTGCAGAAGCGAATGTTACTTTCACCACCACACCTATTAATGGCACTATTAAAAGATGGCAATACAACCCGGCACCAATTTCAGATGAAATTTGGAGAGATACAACACTCTTCGGCTCACCAATTATCTTTAGAAATGTAAAGGATACCTTTCAGGTAAGGACAATTGTGCAATCAACCGGATTTGATGCTGGTTGCAGCGACACAGCAATCAGCGACCCGGTAACCGTAAACGTTTCTCCAAAAACTATAGGTGGAGAAACCCCCGGCGACGATACTGTTTGCAGTGGCAATAACTATGGCCTGATCACTTTATCAGGAAAGGTTGGAGATATCACTAACTGGCAATATTCAGAAGGTTGTACCGGTTTTTGGAGAGACACCGCAATTCTAACAAATCCTTTTATCTATGGCGGCTTAACCAAAACCACCTGCTATAGGGCAGTCGTAAAAAGTGGCGTTTGCCCGCAGCAATTTTCAACGCCCATAAAGATTACCGTATTGGATTCTGTATCCGTTGCCGATGCCGGTCCCAACCAATTCTTGTGCAACAAAACTTCAACTACGCTATTTGCAAAAAGTGCGGCATTGGGTGTGGGAAAATGGAGTCAGGTTTGCGGTCCGCCAGTGACAATAGACTATCCCTTATTTAAAAACACCACTGTTTCTGGTTTAACACCCGGCCTGTATTGTTTCAGGTGGACGATTTCTATAAGTCCGCTTTGTGATAGCTCGTTTGATGATGTTGAAATTAGGATTTGGCCGCCAACCACTAAAGCCAATGCGGGTAACGATATTACAATCTGCGATTTCTTTAAAACCAGGACCATTACATTAGCAGCTAACCAACCTACAACGTTTGAGAAGGGAACATGGAGTGTTGTATCACAACCGGATGGCAGCACCAACGGATTTGGCTTAACAAGTTCGAATACTTCAACTTTTAAATTCGACAAGTCAGGCCTTTATACTTTACAATGGACGATAAGCAATGACAACACCAATGGCTGCGCCGCTGAAAACGATCTGTTAAACATTAATGTTTTTGAAACACCAGTGGCAGGAATAGTCACCGCTTCGTCAACCAATGTTTGTGAAGGCTCGGAAGTTACTTTTAGTTCATCACCTGTAACAGGTACATTAAGGGGATGGCAATACAAACTATTAATTGGTGGTAACTGGACAGATTTTTCAGGAAGAACAACAGCGTCACAATCATTCAAAGTAAGGGCGATCATTCAATCGGATGGTTTTGCAAATG
>JBBRCW010000251.1:0-10295 GCA_038204535.1 Chitinophagales bacterium
AGCTTGTTGAAATGAATTAAAAGAAAAAATGGGGAAAATATTTGTGGTGCAGATCAGGATCAGTTATTAAAGACTCATTTAGATGAATTAATAGAAACGAGCGAACGGCTCAGTATCCAAATGTTGCGATTCGGTGGCTTATTTCGGCGGCTGAGCGAAGCCGAAACCAGCCGACATAAAACCTTAGTGTTGCGGTGCAGTGATTACCACTTCCATTATATCATTTTGCTTTTCATAAAGCTTTAGTTTAATGGGGTCAGCAACGCGGTGATTGGCCTTAAACTGTCCGCCGAGCAAAGCCGCTATTGTAGGTGCCACCTGTTTTTGATATACCTTCTGTTCATTTTTTAATTCTCCCAACGGTTCAATGCCGCTGCCCAGAAGGGCCATCCATGTTTCGCCAGACCCGCCAACCCAAAAGCCATGAGATGTCCAATTGGTGGTCTTACGTCCCCGGCCATGGTCGGTAGTAATAATGAAGGTGGTATTATTTTTATAAAGGGGGTCTGTCTGTACCAGGTACCAAAGCTCCGCTATCATGGCGTCGGCCTGGTGAATTTTTTGAAGGTAGGTATCATAATCGCCGTCGTGTGCAAAATTGTCCGTTTCGCCCAGGCCCATATACAACACCCTGGGATGGTGTTGTTTCATATAATTCTTTGTGCTTTCAAAGGTAAGAAGGTCGTGCCGTGTATTGCTTTGATCAAATATACTTGCCTGCACACTGTCAATCAACCGGCTTAGCGGATCGTTGTCAGGCATTGACTTGTAACCCGCGTTTATAACCAGACTGCTGTGTTTTTCATTCAATATGAAGGGGAAAACCCGCCACGAACAAAAGGCAGCAATTTTACCTCTAAACGCCGGTTGATCATTCAGGTATTGCAATATGTTGGTTCGCCGATTATTCACCTTTAAATTGGGAATAAATACTTTGTCGGCCGAACCGGTAAATATTTCGCTGTACCCCGGATATGAGATCTTGTACAAATTGGCAACGTTTACTTTGTTGTTGTATTGCCTGTTACCCATCAGTTGTCCCTTTTCGACAATGACCGACCAGAAAAATGGCATCAGCCTTCTCCGTCTTTCCTGCTGATCAGGATGCCAGTATTGCAGTTTTAAAAGCGTGGTATCCTGTACAAATGTGGCATCAGACAATAATACAGAATCGGCGCCCCCGAATACTTCTTTCCACCGTGTACCGTCGATCGTAATAACGAACACGTTATTATTGGCGGGCTGGGCAAATAAGAATTGAAATGATGTAAGCAGGCAAAATGTAAATAGGAGCGCTTTCATTAACAAGGTTTGTCAAATAACCTAAGTACCTATAACCTTAATGTGAAGCATGGGTTAAGTAAACGTTATTTGTTATACCGGCACCAAAAATAATCAACTGGCAACTGCCTTTATTTTTAGCCGGGTTAGTTGTGCCGAACACCTTCTTTTACCCGAAAAACATGCAGTATATAGGGAAAAAGTGCATCCATACTTTCCGCAGCGCCACGGGGAGAACCTGGCAGGGTGATCAACAAAGCATCGCCGGCAAAACCGGCAATGCCGCGGCTAAGCATAGCATAGGGCGTGCGTTGCTGACCATAATTGCGGGCTGCCTCCATGACGCCCGGCACTTCACGGTCTATTAAGGGGCGTAGTGCATCGGGCGTAACGTCGCGGGGCGACAGCCCGGTACCGCCGGTGAACAGGATCAATTGATAGCCCTCTTTTATCAGTTGTTTTGTTGTTGATTGTATGATTTCAAATTCATCGGCAATGGCTTTGCGATGACCAACGGTTAGTTTATGCTTTATCAGTCGTTGTTCTACCACGTCGCCACTTTTGTCGGTATTCAGGCCTTTACTTACACTGTCGCTACAGGTTATGACTGCCACTTTAACGGTATCGGGATATGCATACTTGATATCGCTTTTCCCCCCTTTTTTCTCCTCCAATTTTATGGACGATATTTCAATGCCGCTGTCAATGGGTTTCAGCATATCGTACATCGTTAATGCCGTGATGGCTACTCCGTGCATGGCCTCTACTTCCACACCGGTTTTATAAATGGTATGCACTTCCACCTTTATAATAATATTCAAGCCATCAATTTCATGCGTAATGCGGGTGTATTCAATGGGTAATGGATGACAATCGGGAATGACCTCATAAGTTTTTTTACAAGCCAGTAATCCTGCAGCACGGCTAAATTCAAATACGTCTCCCTTGGGCACTGTTCTGTTTACGACGGCATCGATCGTTTCCTGCCTGGAAACTTTTAAAATACCGGTTGCAATGGCTTGCCTGAGCGTGCTTGATTTATGGGTGATATTAACCATGAATATTTTGTTGTGGTGTTAATGGAAAGAAAGATTGAACTACTGATTCACCTTCCATTGGTAGCCCTCGTCTTCAAATAATTCTTTACCCCAAACGGGCAATTCCGCCTTTATTCGCTCTACGCATTCGGTACAGGCATCAATAGCTGGTTTACGGTGGGCAGACGAAGTAAATACAAACAGGCAAATTTCACCTTCCTTTATCACGCCCAACGAATGATATACATGCATACAGGTGAGCGGATATTTTGCAAATATGGCTTCGCGTATTTCCGTCATTTTTTCAAGCGCCATTTCCTGGTAGCTGGTGTATTCAATGGCAGCTACCTTTTTACCGGATATCTCATCGGCACGAACCTGGCCTAAGAAAATACTATGTCCGCCAATCTTTGTATTGCTGGCGTGTTTGGCGATACTTTCTCCAATAAAGGCAGGGTTTATAGGCCCCTGTACAAAAATGTTTTTTGGTTTGTGGTCGCTCATGGTTCTATTTCACTTTTTATATAAGTTGGTTCGGTTTCCATCCTGCAAATGTTCATTGGCATACTATAAGATCAAAAATAATACGGTGCTATTATCCACCCGAAAAAGGCGGTAATAACGCCACGGTTGAATTTGGCTGCAATTTAGTTTTATCGGTTATCACCTGTTGGTTGACCGATACTAAAAAATTTTTGGCAGCCAGTCCGGGAAACTGAGAATACAATGCTTGCTTTAATTGATCGGTATCGGTTGCTTCTTCCATTTTTAGAGAGGATGTACCGGTTATGTCGGTAAGTTGTCCAAAAAATAATACTTGCGTGGTCATTATTATCATTGATTTATGCCCCGGTAAACAGCAGTTTATAAGCCGCCATGATTAAAACTACCGCAAGCGAATATTTTAAAATGTTCTGGTTGAATTTAATGGCGCCAAACCAGGCTCCCAATAATCCCCCTGCAAAGGCAATCACTACAAAAGAGATCATATTGCTGCTAAACGTAACGCCTTTTGTGATCTGCCCTGCCAGGCCCGAAAAGGAATTTACAAAAATAAACAATGCGCTGATAGCGGCTGTTTGTTTTTGGTCGGTCCATTTTAACAAGAGAATAATAGGGGATAAGATGATGCCACCGCCAATGCCAATAAGGCCGGATAATAAACCGATGCCCGAACCAATGGCAATGGATGGCAAAACCCGGCTTTCCTTTATCTCATCCACCCGAATATTTCTAAAAAACAAAAACCGGATGATGGGTATCAGCAACAACAGGCCCAATATCTTTTTATACACAGAGGCATCTACGGTAACCAGCCCGCCCATAAAAGCAAAGGGAATGGAGGCGAGCGCCAGCGGTAAAAAGATTTTCCATTTAAAATGGCCGCCACGGTAAAACTGGATAAAGGCCGTCATCGACACGAAAAGATTTAACAAAAGGGCCGTCGGTTTCATTACTTCGGGCGCCATATTAAAAATAGCCATCAGGGCAAGATAGCCGCTGGCTCCACCATGACCCACAGAAGCATACAAGAATGCCACCACCAGTAATAAAATGTAAAATATCAGTTCTATCTCCATGCTTGCGATCTTTAAACCGGTAATAAATGTATATCCACCATTTGGCCCGCTGATAATTCGGTTGTTTCTTCTGACAATATTGCCAGGCAATTGGCCCGCGCAAACGAATTTAGTTTATATGATTCCTGGCCAGTTAGCAAAGTTACATGGGTGCCATTGTAAAGCGCCTTCACGAACTGTGTAAGTCCGGGCGCTTTTTTAAAGCCATTGGTCAAGGGAGCCTGCAACCGCAACATACGGGAGGGAAGTTGTGTCATTTTTTCGATAGCAGGCAAAACATATTCATAAAAACAAGTGAGTACGGAGGAAGGGTTGCCCGGCAAACCAAAAACAAGCTTGTTGTCTTTCGTTCCGAGCAGCAAAGGTTTGCCCGGCTTTTGTTTTATTTTATGAAACAGCGGCAGCACATCGTTTTGTTCAAATGCACCAAAAGTAAAATCATAATCTCCCACGCTTACGCCTCCGGTCATCAGCACCAGGTCGCTTTTATCAAGGCAAATAGCTAATTGCTCCGCCAGTTTTTTTGGATCGTCGGTGCAGCGATCAACCTGAACTACACTGATATGCAGTTGTTTTAAAGCAGCGGAAAGCGCGACTGAATTGGATTCGTACACCTGTCCGTATTGTAATGGCTCGCCGGGTTGCTGCAGCTCGTTACCCGTAACCAGCACACTCACTTTGGGCAAAGGGTAGCATTGAACAGTTGTCAAACCCATACCGGCTAAAAAACCAAGGGCAGCCGGTGTTAAGATTGCACCGGCAGGCAAGGCGATCGCTCCGCTTTCAATCTCTGAACCAACCGGGCGTACATTGTCACCGGTTTTAAGCTTATCATCTTTTATAAAAAGTTTTTCGTTGGTGACCATTGCTTTTTCCTGCATTACAACGGTGTCAGCACCCTGGGGAACGGCCGCCCCGGTGAAAATGCGGACCGCCTGCCCTGGCTGAAGCGAAAATTCCTGACTGCTGCCGGCCGCCATTTCTCCCACCAATTCCAAAGAGTTGCCAGACTCAATTCCAAACTTTAATGCATACCCATCCATGCTGGATTGCGGATAAGCGGGTATGGTATAGGGAGCTATTATCTCTTCGGCCAATACAAGGCCAGCCGCTTTGTTCAGGGTCATGGTGACAGGCTGCAAAAGGTTCGTTGCATTTTCAATTATTTCTATTGCCGCCTGTACCGAAATCATTTTTTGAAATGCTGCTTTCATTAATTTTTTGCGTTATTTTTTACGAATGTAAGGGTGCAATAATAAAAACCGCAATGCTGGCTGAACTATAACTTTGGCCCAATTTTGAAACAGCCGTTATTTGCTGCACGCTGAGGCGCTGGCTGGTAAAGGCATCTTTTGTAGAAAAATTTGCCAGGCCGTTTATGGCGTTCATTACGTACAATGTGGCGGAGCTGCCGGCAACTATTTCTACTTCGTTAATATCAAGATCACCCGGCCCAAACGCATTACCTATGGGGCTGCCAATGTGCGGCGACTGTATGTCGATACCATCAACCAACTGTGTAAAACGCACATTGGTAGTATTGGCAAACCCGCGGGTATTTAGTATACGAAAACCAATGCCGGGGGTGATCATCTGAACGCCAGGCACATTTTCAAGGGTGTCAAAAAACGAAAAAGCCCCGCTGGAGCTAAAATATGCTTTGCCAACTTTTTGAACATTAGCCGGGCTGCGCATTAAGCTTTCTGGTATCCTGGATGCTGTAACCACCACTTCTTTCAATAAGGTTGCCTGCAATGTATCGGTTGATGTTTTTAGTTGTGCGGCCGCTTGTAAAAAACCAATAGATATCAGGGGTGCCATCAATCCTTTGACTACTTTGGCAGGGTAAGAAAGGGCTGATATAGACCGGTGCATTTTATCCTCCTATGGTTATCATGCTGCGGTTTTCAATAGAAGAAGCCTGTAGGTGTTCAAGATCGGTAGTAAACTGGCCGCCCAACGCCTTCTTTTTATCTTTTATACTTTGATAAATGAGCGGCAGAATATCCTCGCCATTTCTGTGCGGTGTAAGCAGGTCGGTCTCGGTTTGGGAGAACAGGCAGTTTTTCATTTTGCCATCTGCAGTTAAACGCATCCGGTTACAGTCGCCGCAAAAAGGCGAAGTCATGGTGCTGATGACTGCAAACGTACCCTGGTGCCCTGGAACAATATATTTTTTGGCTGTGTCGTGATTGTCTCTTTCCAAAGGCAGGATGTCGAATTCTGAAGCTGCCGTTTCCAATATCTGCTGCCAGGTCATTACTTTATCATGATCCCAGCGGTTGCCGCTAAAAGGCATGAACTCAATAAAACGAACATGAATAGGCAGGTGTTTGGTCCAGGCAATAAAATCATTGATCTCCTGGTCGTTGACGCCCTTTATAACCACCACATTCACCTTTACATGAAAACCCAGTTCGATGGCCAGATCAATATTTCCGCGAACCCGGTCAAACTGGTCGCGCCTTGTCATCAGCAAAAAGCGGTCTTTTTGCAAGGTATCCAGGCTGATGTTGAGGGAGGTAACCCCGGCTTCTTTTAACACACTGGTAAAATCGTGCAGGCGGGTGGCATTTGTTGTGATGGTTAGCTTTACCGGCAATTTTGATAAGCGTAAAATTATGTCAGCCGCATCTTTGCGTACCAAAGGTTCACCCCCGGTCAGGCGAATTTTATCCACACCCTGCGATACAAATATTTTTGAAATCGCCTCTATTTCAGCCGCCTGCATTAACCGCGAAGCAGGTGTGAAGTCATAATCCTCTTCGGGCATACAATAAAAACAACGAAGGTTGCAGTTATCGGTCAGCGATATCCGCAGGTAATTATGTGCCCTGTTAAATCCATCTACGATCATGAAGTCTCTTTTTTTAGTTCCAGAAAAAGTTGATAGTCTTCTTTTGTATCAATATCAATTTCACCTTTTTCAAATGGAACAATGGTTACTTTTTCGCGGTAAAGTTCCAACAATTTTCGTGCACCTGTGTCACCTTTTATTTTTAACAGCTCTTTAAACATGCTTTGGTGAAACAATGCCGGCGTTCCCAACTTGTTTTTATAACTGCAGGCTGCAATAGGCAAGCCGGTTTCGTTCTGTTTATCAACCAATTGTTTTATTAATTGAAGACTTACAAATGGCTGGTCGCACACCATAAACAGTACGCCATCACTTTCGGGCGACAATTGCTGCAGCGTTTGCAATCCCATATGCAGCGACGATCCCATGCCTTCGGTCCAAAGGGCATTTTCAACAATTACAAGGTCTTTGCCCGAAAGTTCGCTTTTAATAAGCCCGGCATTGGCGCCCACCACTATTATAACCGGATGCAGGCCGGTGGAGATTGCCACTGTTGCGGCATGCGATAAGAGTGTCGTATCACGATAAGGAAGCAGTTGTTTAGGCTGCCCCATTCGGCTGCTTTGCCCGGCAGCCAGTAATACAATGCCTGCCTTTTTGATCGTATAATTTATGGAGTCAGTTCCTTTCATTTGTTTGGATGAAGGTGTTCGCCCTCTCGTGTATAACGTCTATCTTGGTACGCAATATTCCCCCCGGCTTTCCATTGATAACCGCGTTTATCTCGCAGATAATACTTAATGCGATCTCCTCTGCGGTCTCCGCGCCAATTTCCAACCCTGTGGGGCCATACACTTTGTCCAGCATTTCGTCGGTAATCCGCATGCCTTCATCCTGCAGTTCTTCAAGCATTCGCTCCAGCTTTTTACGGGGGCCCAGCATGCCGACATAACGAATTTTTTGAGGTAGCAATAATTTGAGCATAGCAAGGTCGTAGTTATAATTGTGGGTCATCATTACAAAAACGGTGTGGTCATCTATGGGTATTTGTTCCAGCACCTTTTCTGGTTTACTCACTAAAACCTGGCAGGCACTGGTAAACCGGCCGGGTTTTGCATGTGTATTACGGCCGTCCACTACGCGAACCTCCCAGCCAATGGTGTCGGCGATATTCATCATCGGAATGGCATCGTTGCCCGCCCCGATTACCACCAGCGAAACGGGAGGTTGTAAAAATTCTATAAAGGCAGTCACCATTTTGTCGCTTGCCGCATATTGCTTAAAGGCCGGTTGCTTTGCCTGCATGGCTGCATGTACATCGGCCAAAATATAACTTTCCAGCCCGGGGTAGGGAATATTGCCGGTGATGTTGCCGTTGGCTTCCATTAACAGGCAGGTGCCGGTTTGAGCCGACCGCTTGTCATCCAGCGAAAACAAAGTGACCAATACCGATTGCTGGCGAATGGCTACCGCTTTACGCAGTAATTGAATTGGATTGCCGGCTTCATTGGCATGCACAGGCTCGAACAGCACCTGTATAATGCCGGCACAGCCTAACTGAATGCCTATAGTGGCATCATCTTCATCGCTGGTATCGTAGGTGACCAGTTTTGATTGCTGCTGCGAAAGAACATACATGGCTTTGCGTAGTGCGTCACCTTCCAGGCATCCGCCGCTGATGGCGCCGGTTAGCTGCCCTTCGTCGGTTACCAACATGCGGGCGCCAGGCCGGCGGTACGACGAACCATCTACATGCACCACCGTTGCCAGCGCTGCCTTTTTGCCTGCATGCACTGCTTCGTCGTATGCGCTAATAATCTCTTTCAGTTCTTTCACGTAAACCGGTTTTTTCTAAATGGAAAGATAATCTATACAAGGCGACGAAAGAATGGTTTTAAATACTTGCGGGAATTTGCACCCCACGCCATTCGGCGGGGGAGGCACATTGACAGATTGTAATCATAGAAAGGCACATAGAAGGTAATGGGTTTTCTGATTGATGTAACGCAAAATGGACAAGGGTTTTAAAGCAAAAGATCAACTTTACATTTTTCATTCGTTTTGGTTCTGGCTTGAACAGAATAGGCAATATGGACCCTCACGTTTTCTTTTTGGTGCAGCGCACCGAAATATTTGTAGCCTATAAAATTGAAATTCAATTCAAAGGTGCAGCGCACCGAAATATCAACGAAATCGCATAACAATTTGACGGGAATGATTTTGTGCAAAAATTGCGGTGCGCTGCACCTAATGAGCACTGTGCAAAGGATGTTCTACAAATATTGTGGTGCGCTGCACCTAGTGAACCCCTTGTTGGAGATGTTCTACAAATAATGCGGTGCGCTGCACCTAATGGACTCCGAGCTGGTGATGTTCTACAAATATTGCGGTGCGCTGCGGACCGAAATATCGGATAACATATTGCCGGGTATGATTTCGTGCAAATATTGCGGTGCGCTGCACCTAATGAGCCCTGTGCTGTTGGTGTTCTACAAATATTGTGGTGCGCTGCACCTATTGAACACTTTGCTAATGATGTTCTTCAAATATTGCGGTGCGCTGCACCTAATGAGCCCTGTGCTGCTGGTGTTCTACAAATATTGTGGTGCGCTGCACCTATTGAACACTTTACTAATGATGTTCTTCAAATATTGCGGTGCGCTGCACCTAATGAACTCCGGGCTGGTGGTATTCTACAAATATTGTGGTTCGCTGCACCTGTGTAACAAGCACTCAGATGTGGCAACAATTTGATTGCACCGTACCACAGATTAAGTAAGAACGAACTGTTACATTTTTTCTCTTGGTGCAGCGCACCCAAATATTTGTAGTAATACAAAATTGAAAAACAATTCAAAGGTGCAGCGCACCGAAATATCAACGAAATCGCATAACAATTTGCCAGGAATGATTTTGAGCAAATATTGCGATGCGCTGCACCTAATGAACCCCTTGTTGGAGCTGTTCTACAAATATTGCGGTGCGCTGCACCTAATGAACTCTGGGCTGGTGATGATCTACAAATATTGTGGTGCGCTGCACCTATTGAACACTTTGCTAATGATGTTCTACAAATATTGCGGTGCGCTGCACCTAATGAGCCCTGTGCTGTTGGTGTTCTACAAATATTGTGGTGCGCTGCACCTATTGAACACTTTACTAATGGTGTTCTACAAATATTACGGTGCGCTGCACTTAATGAACTCCGGGCTGGTGGTATTCTACAAATATTGTGGTTCGCTGCACCTGTGTAACAAGCACTCAGATGTGGCAACAATTTGTTTGCACCGTACCACAGATTAAGTAAGAACGAACGGTCAAATTTTTCTCTTGGTGCAGCGCGCCCAAATATTTGTAGCAATACAAAATTGAAAAACAATTCAAAGGTGCAGCGCACCGAAATATCAACGAAATCGCATAACAATTTGACGGGAATGATTTTGTGCAAAAATTGCGGTGCGCTGCACCTAATGAACCCCTTGTTGGAGCTGTTCTACAAATATTGCGGTGCGCTGCACCTAATGAACTCTGGGCTGGTGATGATCTACAAATATTGTGGTGCGCTCCACCTCTAAAACTCCGAACTATTGATAGTTTTCA